>NZ_JBSSAC010000022.1:0-44741 GCF_054058315.1 Thermostichus sp. MS-CIW-40 | reverse complement strand
TCGGGCCTGTTTTGTTCTCTGGTAGAGCAGAGCAGGCTCAGGGCTACTGAAAGCCCGCTCCGTACCGCTTAGCGGTCGGAGCCGGGTAGTTTACGGCTTCTTCTGCTACTTCCGCCGAATGGGGATCTCTGGGGGTTGGGTTGGCGGCTTGCTCGGCCCGAAAATCGCTGAGGCGCTGCCCGGTGAGGCTGGCCCGTTCACCGTTTTGATTGAAGAAAAGGCGCTGGCCCCAAATAGCCCCGCCCACCCTATCTTCGGTGCGGTTCTCGATCACCGTAATGCTGGTGCCCTCGCGGGTGGCCAAGATTGCCAGCACGGCTGGGTTACCGGGATAGGATTGGTAGTTGAACAACACCGGGTTGAATTGGGCAGAGCCCCCGGCAGGGATAGGCAAAAAGGCAGCTTGGGCGCTCACCAACACATGGCTATCCCGTGGGGCCAGCAGAGAGTTGCGGTTGCCGGCCCAGGAGCCGGGATCATGTAAGTAGCGGCGCAGATTCCCCAGCAGCTCTCGCAACGACACGGGTTGCAGGGGTTTTCCTTTTTCGTTGCCCACCAGCACCTGTAGGCTGTCGAGGGGCAGGTCGGCAGACAGATCGGCAAAGTTGGGGTAGCGGATCACCGGCATCAAGCTCAGCTCGTAGTGACCCGTTCTGGGGTTGAGCTGTTGTACCTGGATGGTCATGTCGCTGATGTTGGGGCCAAGGGCGGATCCCTTGTGGCGTCCGGTATCTTCCCAGGTGATGTTGACGATATCCAGCCCATACTGCTTTGCCAAGGCTCGCGCTTGCGGATCCCAGGTCATGGAGATCGTCCGGTCGATGACCTGCCTGTAGGCCAAGTACTCTGCCCACTCCGAAGGCGAGGGGGAAGAAAGGGACTGGTGGAGGGGAAAATCCATAGGGGTTGCCTGAGAAGTAGACACCATCGGCGGAGCGGCCAGGGAAATGCCCACCCAGCTCAGTGAACTCAGCAGCCAGGGGATGGGGGCGCGCATAGCAATATTCCTGAGGATTGGAAATTGGGGGACTATACCCTGACAATAGCTCCCAAAAGGGGAGAGGACGTGGCGGTTTCGCTTTTGGCAACCCCATGCTTTTGCCGGGATCCCAGGCTGCCTGGGCTACGATAAAAGGCTGTAGCACCCTTTCGAATCATTCCAGATCATGGCCAATATCCGTCGGGATCCCGAGGTCAACGCTTCTGTGGCTTCTGTAACTCCAGCTTCTCCAGAGCCTCAGGTGCAGGTTCAGTCTTTGCCGCTGCATGTCATGTTCCGCCTGGGCCTGTTTCAGATGGGCTTGGGAATGATGTCGCTGCTCACTCTGGGAGTGCTGAACCGCGTCATGATCGACACGGATCTGCTGGCCATCCCGGCAACGGTGGTGGGGGGATCCCTGGCCATGCACCAGTTGGTCTCCCCGGCTCGGGTTTGGTTTGGGCAGCTCTCGGATGCCAAGCCCCTGTTTGGCTTGCATCGCACCGGCTATGTGCGCCTGGGATCGGTGCTGTTTGCGGTCTGCATCTTCCTGGGGGTGCAGGTGGTGTGGGGTTTGGGGGATAGCTTTGCGGCCACGGGTTGGTCTGGAGCCACCTATGGCTGGATAGGCTTGGCCTGTTTGATGTTTGCCCTTTATGGTCTCTGCCTCAGCGCCTGCTCCACGCCTTTTGCGGCTTTGCTGGTGGATGTGTCAGACGAGGACAACCGCTCTAAGTTGGTGGGGATCGTCTGGTCCATGTTGATGGTGGGCATTGCTGGGGGGGCGATTGGCTCGGCGGTGCTGCTGCGGGGCTTGCAGCCAGACAACCTGCAGAGCACCGTCAACCGCCTCTTTGTCATCATTCCAGCCGTGGTGATCCTGCTGGGGGTGATCGCCACCTGGGGAGTGGAAAAGCGCTATTCCCGCTACGGATCCCGTTCCACCCTGGCCGGACGGGAAGACCAAATCACCCTGGGTACGGCCATCAAGGTGCTGACCGCCAGCCGCCAAACCCTGATCTTTTTCGGCTTCTTGGTGTTGATGACCATGGGTCTGTTTATCCAACAGCCGATCCTAGAACCCTACGGCGGCGAGGTGTTTGGCATGACGGTGGCCCAGAGCACCCAGCTCAATGCCTTTTGGAGCCTGGGTATTTTGGCAGGGATTGTGCTGACCGGATTTTTCATCGTGCCTAAGCTAGGCAAGCAGACAACGGCCCGTCTGGGCTGTCTGCTGGTGGCCATCTCTTTTGGGCTGACCATTGCATCAGGGTTTACAGGCAATCCACGGCTGCTGCAACTGTGCATGATCCTGTTTGGTTTGGCTTCTGGGATCACCACCAATGGCGCCATTAGCCTCATGTTGGACTTGACGGCAGCGGAGACGGCAGGCACCTTTATCGGGGCTTGGGGTCTGGCCCAGGCCATGTCCCAGGCGGTTTCCACCTTGCTCGGCGGGGCTTTGCTCGATCTGGGGCGCATTCTCTTCCCCACTTCTTCAGTGCTTGCCTATGCCACCGTCTTTGGGGTGGAGGCAGCGGTGATGTTGCTGGCCGTGTATTTGCTGGGACGGGTGAGCGTGGCCGAGTTTCGCGAAAAGACCAACCGTGCGCTGACCCAGGTGTTGGCTCTGGAGCTGGAGGGCTAGCAACGCGGGGCCGACTCGTAGTGGGGGCAGCCCTGACAGGGCCCGCTGGGGTTGACGGCACAACGCAGCAAGGGCGAGTGAGCATTAAACCGACAGGAGGGATCCCCCAGGAACCTTCCCACTTCCTGAGGTGGGGTGACCGAACGCACCAGGGCGCGGATCCCACACAGGTGGTATTTGCCTTGCCGGAGCCGGTAGGAATGACGCTTTTCCAGAACCAGGTAGTGCTGCTCTGCCAGTTGGACGTAGGTGCCCGGATGGGGACTGCTCTCCCAAGGGCATTCTTCCACCACCTCTCCCGAATCCGCGTCGATCCACTGAATGGGCAAGGTCGGGTTGATGGAAGACATAAGGCGCAAACGGAGCCAGTTTAGGGCAGCAGACTACAAAATGATGGACTGGGCTTGACTTGTGATTAACAAATTGTGCAACTTTTTCCGGCAACACTGAGTATGGCTGGTACAAATGTTCTCTCTTGTGTGACCTGGAGCCTGCTAATCTACAGAACTTCTACAAAGTTAAGTTAGAAAAAGCTGTACTCAGTGTAATGGATTTTCTGCGGCGGGCGGAGAACGGGATAGGTTGGGCCTGTGGCGGCGAAAAGACGGATGCTTGGACTAGCTGTTGGAATGGGCTTGGCGGGCCAGTTGGGTGAGAAAGGCCAGAGGATGACGGTTTTGGAGCTGCTGCCTAATCCGCTCTTGCAGGATTTCCTCTTGCCAGGGATCCCCAGAGGACAGCCACTCTAGGTAACTGAGCCCCGCCACCCGTGTCAGATAGGCCCCCGTCACTGCCTGCAGGGGGATCCCCATCACCATCAAGGGGCTGGCCTTGAGCAGAGAGCCCAAAGCCTGAGTAGCCAGCTCCAGCCCCCCCAGTTGCACCACCATTTGCGCCAAACTCTGGGCGATTTGCTGGGCCCGGCGTAAGGTAATGCGTCGGTCAAACACCTGGTGCAGTTCCCCAATCATGCGCGCCTGAATGGCTACTCCTGCCAGCACATCCAAAGCAGGAAGAGGGTTTGCCGCCAGGGCAGCAGCGGTGGCCCACTGCATCCGTTCCACGATCTGACGACCCTGTTGGCGACGTTCTTCTTGGAGGGCCTGCTGGACGGCTTCGCTGAGAGTTCGGGTTTGCAACAAGGCATTGGCCAAGCGCAGGTGGGATCCCTTCTGCTGCAGCAGGTGAGCCATTTGTTGAATGAGGGCCTCTGTCTCGGGGGGCTGCGGCTCCCAAGTTTCCCACACAGAGCCATCTTCGGAGTAGTAGCGAACCTTGAGGGGCTCTGGATCAGCGGCGATGGCCACCACCTGTTCGGCAGGGATAACACCGGCGGTGCGTCGGCGCAAATGGGCCAAGATGGTCTCTACATCCTCCGGCAGCATCTGATCGGTTTTGTTGAGGGCCAGGATGGCGGATTTGCCCAGCCGGGCCAACTCCAGCATTTCGGCATATTCCGAAGCCAGCAGATCCCCGGCCACCACCAAGATCAGCAGATCGGCTTTCTGGGCCAGGGCGCGGGCTTCCGCTTCCCCTGCTCCCCCAATCGTCAGCAGCCCAGGTGTGTCGGTAAGGGAAATGGGGCCGTTCCAGCCCTCCAATTGGTAGGTGTGGATGGATCCCTGCTGGGTGGTGCCCAGGGTGGGGGCCGTTTCGCCCACCGGTCGGCCCATCAAGGCATTGATCAACGAGGTCTTGCCGGCGGAACTGGTGCCGAACACCACCAGATGCAATTCCTCCTGGTTAAGCCGCTGATTGATCTCTTGCAGCTTGGCACGCAGGGCACGGCGACTGATGTCATTCTGCAGCTTCTGGATCAGGCGATCGGCATCTTCCAGATCGGCTTGCACCTGATTCCGAGTTAACTTAACCCGCCGCAGCGGTTGTGTCCGCTGGTTTGGAGTACTTTGCCGTCGGCCAGCCTGCTGCCACCAATGGCGCGCTGCCAGACCTGCTGCTGCTGTCCCCCCAAGGATGGCGCCCACCACCAGATCCGCAAGAGGCTCGGAATGGGGAGCCACGAAGCTGTAGATCCCGCCAACCCATTGCAGATATTGGCTTAGGGCCGCCAAACCCAGCCCTGCCCACAACCACACCCAAGTGGAGCGCGACAACACCATCCCAACCCACAGCCTGCCCAAATCTTCAAATCAAGCAACCCAAAATTGCTGAGCCATCCGAGTCGCTTCTCCAGCATAGGGCTTGCTGTAGCTGAGCATACAATTTTGTCAAGAGTTTTGCTGGGGATCAGCCACCCGCAAGTAAAAGAGGAAGGGGAAGCAGGAAGTCAAAAGCGCCCTCAGCTCAACCGGCCCCATGAGCCAGGGATCCCCTCTCCCAAAATCGCCGGCGGCTCCAGCGGTGCCGGCAAAAACTCGCCCCCGCGATAATCCAACAGCTGCACCAGCAGCAAGTAGCCCACCCCCAGAGCAATGGCCAGGATCCCTGTAACGATTGCTACCCACTTAGGCCGCTCCACGCTGAATCTCCCCAATAAAGTGCTGGATCTCGATGCCTCTATGATGCCCGAAGTGGTGGCCCAATTCCTAACGCGGCGGGATCAAGACTGCATCGATGACGTGGATGATGCCGTTGGAAGCTTGAATATCGGCGGTCAAAAGCCTTTCTCTCACGGGTGGCCCTAGAGTAGAGCAGAGAGCACCTTGGCGCAGAAACAGCTGCCGTAAAGTTCGGTATCCTGGGGCTGTGATTGCTGGAGAGGAGAAAGGCCGTCAAGTACCCCCATTCTTAGCTGGGGGCTTGTGGGAGTAGGGCCTAGCCAGCCTGAAACCCCAAGGGCAAGGAAAGACTAGCCTGCCCAAGCAACCCAGTTATGGGGGGCGTTTGAAGGAGACTGAGCCGACTGGGCGTGGCAGCCCAAAGTACGTAGCGAATGCTTCCCTAGTTTGCTACCTCTACGTCGGCCAGGGGCGAAGGGATGTACATACTCCGCAAGGAGACTTACCGCATGTTCGTGCCCGTCGTAGACCACAACCAAAACCCCCTCATGCCGACCACTCCCAGCCGGGCGAGGCGGTGGGTTAAATCCGGCAAGGCTACTCCCTTTTGGAAGAGAGGGGTGTTTTGTGTTCGTCTCAACGGGGAACCTTCTGACCGGCAAACCCAACCCATAGCCGTCGGTATTGACCCAGGAAGCAAGAAAGAAGGGTGGTCGGTCAAATCAGCCGCACACACCTACCTCAACATCCAAGCGGACGCGGTTAATTGGGTGAAGGAGCATGTTGAGCAGCGTCGAAACATGCGTCGGTTGAGGCGGTATCGCCAAACGCCCTGTCGGCAACCGAGAGCGAACCGGGCTAGAGGCGGATTGCCCCCTTCCACCAAGGCTCGGTGGCAGTGGAAGCTCTGTCTTGCCAGGTGGCTGAGCAAGTTGTTTCCCATATCCGTATTTGTGGTGGAGGACATTAAGGCGAAGACCTCAGGCCAGCGTCGCTGGGACGTGTCTTTCTCCCCCCTAGAGGTGGGTAAGCAGTGGTTTTATCAACAACTAGCGGGCTTGGGGCAAGTGTTGATCCGCTCAGGGTGGGAAACCCAGCAGATGCGGGACGCCCTTGGGCTGAAGAAAACCAACAAAAAGACAGCCGAGGTCTTTGAGGCTCACTGCGTGGATGCGTGGGTGTTGGCTAACTCCGTAACCGGTGGGCACCTGCAACCTGACAACCGGCAGATGCTCATAGTAGTTCCTCTACGGTTTCATCGTCGTCAACTGCATCGTTTGCAACCGGCCAAAGGTGGGAAAAGACTGCCCTACGGGGGGACTATCAGTCTGGGTTTGAAGCGCGGCAGTTTGGTGCGTCATCCCAGATGGGGGCTCACTTTTGTGGGTGGCAGTTCTGGGGGGAGGTTAAGTTTGCATTGCTTACGGAGCGGGAAGAGGTTGACGCAGAGCGCCAAAAGAGAGGATGTGCGGTACTTATGCTTTTGTTCCTGGAGGTTTTATGGAGAGTAAAGCCGCCCTCAAGAGCGGGGTTTCAGACCTAGGTTGTGTTGATCTTTAGCCAGAAGAGAGCACCTGCGAAGTAGAGAAAGCTCAAGAAGTTCCTGGCCAACTTGTCAAAACGAGAAAACAAATGCCGATACTGCTTTAGCTTCTGAAAAAAGCACTCTACTAGGTGCCTCTCTCTGTAAACATGCCGGTCGTAATCTCGCACCACCCTCCTCTTCTTCCTAGAAGGAATCACCACCCGACTCTCCCTTATCACTTTCGTGCGTTCTTTTTGCCAGCTGTATCCACCTCGACTCCTGCCCAAGGCTTGCTCCCCTCTGGCTGCACAGGGGTGAGCACGAACGATAGTTGAGTCCAGGATAAGATGCTCTCAATCGGGTTCTGTGATGAAGAACTGAAACATTCTTTCCCAGACTCCCAAGCGACTCCAGTGATGGAATCTTGGGTAAACGGTGTACCACTTTCCACATCTTTCCGGGAGGTAGCGCCAGGGGGAGCCAGAACGAGCCATCCACAGCACGCCCTCGATAAACCGCTTGCATCCTGCCTCTTTGCCAATGTGGGGTTCTGTTCGCAGAAAAGCCAGAATCTTTTGCTATTTATTGTCATCTATGACAAGGCAACTCATCAGACCTTGCCCAAAAACTATCCTCACCTCATACTAAAAGTAAACACAGCCTAGTTTTTTCGATGAACGGGATCCAGTCGTGGTTGCGGCAACTCCGCCGCTGGCTGCCCTGGGTTGCTCTGCTTCTCGTCTTGGTCTTGATCGGCTACTGGGTTGGCCCCCGGCCCAGACCCTACCCCCAAGATCAGGAGCTGCCCACCCTGGCCCCTCTGCCGCAGCACCCCCGCATCCGGGTGGTGTTCAACCAAAGCCGCGAGAGCACCTATCGGGATCCCTACCGCCAGATCCGCCGCTACGGCTACAACCTGGAAGAGTTGATCATTTCCCAGATTCGCTCCGCTCGTCAGTCGGTGGATATTGCCGTGCAAGAGCTGAACCTACCCCTGATTGCCCAGGCTCTGGTGGAGCGACGACAGGCCGGGATCCCTGTGCGTTTTATTACTGAAAACACCTACGTGCGAGCCTGGCACCAGCTCACCCCTGACCAAGTGCGGGCGCTGGACGAGCGCAGCCGTCGCAAGTTCGAGGAGTACCGCAACCTGGTGGATGTGAACCGCGATGGACGGTTTTCTCCCGAGGAGATTGCCAGCCGAGATGTGTACGCCTTGCTGGATGGAGGCCAGGTGCCCTGGCTGGATGATACCGCCGATGGCTCCAAGGGCAGCGGCCTGATGCACCACAAATTTGTGGTGATCGACGGGCAGAAAGTCTTGACCGGCTCGGCCAATTTCACCCTCTCTGATATTCACGGGGACTTTGATGCGCCTGGCAGTGTCGGCAATGCCAACCATCTGCTGCTGCTGGACAGCCCGGAGCTGGCCCGCCTCTACACCGAGGAATTTGATCTCATGTGGGGCGATGGTCCTGGCGGCCTGCCCGATAGCCGCTTCGGCGTGCAGAAGCTCAAGCGTCCCCTGGAAACGGTGTACCTTGGCGATGCCATTGTGGGGGTTCACTTTTCTCCTGCCAGCCGCTCCTTGCCCTACGAAGCCACCTCCAACGGCATCATCGCCGCCACCCTGGCCCAAGCCCGGCGACAGGTGGATCTGGCTCTGTTCGTCTTTACGGATCCGGGCATTGCCAACCAGCTCAGGCAACTGCGCCAGGAGCGTAACGTGGAGATTCGCGGGGTGTTCGATCCCGGCTTTGCCTTCCGCGACTACAGCCGCACCCTGGAGATGTGGGGGCTGTTGCTCCCCGACGAAAAGTGCCAGGTGGAGGCGGCGCGCCTGCCCTGGACGCTGCCGGCCCAGTCTGTAGGCATACCCAACCTCGCCCCCGGCGATAAGCTGCACCATAGGTTTGCCATCATCGATCCCGGCACTCCTCAGGCCACGGTGATCACCGGATCCCACAACTGGTCGATGGCCGCCAATCACGTCAACGATGAAAACCTCCTGATCATCCGCAATAGCCGAGTGGTGGATCACTTTGTGCGGGAGTTCGACCGGCTCATTGCCGATGCCCGCTTTGGCCCCAGCCGCCGCCTGCAACAGCAGGCAGAAGAGGGATCCCGTCGCTGCCCCAACCCCGTCCCCGTTGCCGCTTCCTTGCCTGAACCGGAGCCGGAGCTGCTGGAAGTCGAGGTCGTTCTTCCTCCTGAGGCGGGATCCCCTTCCCCGTCGGTTGCTTTTCCGGTGGCGTCTCCTGGGGGATCCCCTCGCGTTAACCTGAATACGGCCACGGCGGCGGAGCTGGAACAGTTGCCCGGCATTGGCCCCGCCCTGGCGCAGCGCATTATCGAGGCCCGCCCCTTCTCCTCTTTGGAGGATCTGCAACGGGTCAATGGCATTGGCCCAGCCCGGATTGAGCAACTGCGGGATCGGGTAACCTGGTAGGAGTTAGCCCCCTCTTGGTCAGGTTGAGGGCGCGGAGTGCTTTCGGAAGTTCATCCCAGAGCAGCTCCTAAAGGGCCTCTCCCCTCGAATAAACCCCAAATTAAACCCCAAATACAGTCATTTCAGCTAGAAATCGCAGGAGCCCCGCACTGTACCCGTAGGGTCAGTGCCGAGAGGAATGCGAGGTTACAATAGAACTATGACCCAAGTCCTAACCGTATCCTGCAAGCTCAAGGCGTCCCAGTCGCAAGCCGCCAAATTGGACGCGACTTTGGAGGCTTTTGGCCAAGCCTTGAATTGGGTCAACCAGAACACGCCGGAGAAAGTCGCCAACGCCGTTAAGCTCCAGTCTCTGTGCTACCGCGAAATCCGTGCCCGGTTCGGCTTATCCAGTAACTTGGCTCAGCAGGTCTGCAGACGGCTGGCCGGTGCCCGTAAAGTTGCCCAACAGAAAAACCGTCCGGTCAAAGCGTTCAAGAGAGGCTTTGCGACCTACGACGCTCGTATCTTTTCGTTCCGCGAGAAAGACTGGACGGTGTCGCTGACCACGGTGGAGGGTCGGGAGCGCTTTGAGCTGGCGATTGGCCGCTACCAGAGAGAACGGCTGGCGGGCTCCAATCCCAAATCTGCCACTCTGGTCAAGCGTAAAGACGGTTCCTACTCCATTCAAATCTGTGTGGAAACGGAACCGTGCTCACCGCAACGCACGGATAGAGTGCTGGGGGTGGATTTGGGAAGGACGGATATTGCTCATACATCGGAAGGAGATAACTGGAATGGACAGCAGTTGAACAAAGTCCGAGACCATCACTTGCGGTTGAGGGCGGTACTCCAACGCAAAGCCAGTAAGGGCACCCGCAGTTCGCGGCGCAGATGCAGAGAACTGTTGCAACGGCTGTCTGGCAAGGAGAGACGCTTTCAGGCGTGGGTCAATCATCGCATCTCCAAAGCTATTGTCTCTAGGGCAAAAGCTACCAACAGCGCTATTGCTCTGGAAGACCTGACAGGGATCCGGGAAAGGGTCAATCAACAACCCCGCAGCAAAGCCGAGCGGCGCAGGGCCAACAGTTGGGCGTTCTACCAACTACGTCAGTTTCTGGAATACAAGGCGAGGGTTGCAGGGGTTTCTCTGATTCTTGTGCCGCCTGCTTACACGTCGCAGACCTGTCACCGGTGCTTACACATCCACCCTGAGCAGGGCAAGTCCTACCGCAGTGGTAAGTCGTTCAAGTGTGGGCACTGTGGATGGGAAGGAGATGCGGACTTGAATGGTGCGAATGTGATTGCGCTTTTGGGGGCTGTCGTAAACCAGCCTAGAGGTCCGGGCTTGTTTTGTTCTCTGGTAGAGCAGAGCAGGCTCAGGGCTACTGAAAGCCCGCTCTGTACCGCTTTAGCGGTCGGAGTCGGGTAGTTTACGGATGCATAAGTCTATTCAGAAAGCTCCAGAAACGCTCCCATGCGGCGAAACTTTTGGTAGCGCTCCTCGCGCAATTCTCGCCCGCTCAGGCTAGAAAGTTCCTTGAGATGCCTGAGAAGAGCCTCTTTGAGGGTTTGAGCAGCTTCCAGGGGGGCGCGGTGGGCGCCGCCAACCGGCTCCGGCAAGATCTCGTCAATGACCTCTAGCTGCAGCAGGTCTTGGGCGGTAATGCGCAGGGCTGCCGCTGCTTGCGGCGCTTTCTTGGCATCTTTCCAAAGGATGGCCGCACAGCCTTCCGGCGAGATCACCGAATAGACGGCGTGCTCAAACATCAAGATGCGATCCCCAATGCCAATGGCCAAAGCCCCCCCGGATCCCCCTTCGCCGATGACGGTGCAGATGATGGGGATCTCCAGCCGAAACAGGGTCTGCAGGTTGGTGGCGATCGCTTCCCCCTGGCCCTCGGCTTCTGCCTTAACCCCTGGGTAGGCCCCCGGCGTGTCGATAAAGGTCAATAGGGGCAGGCCGAAGCGGTGGGCATGTTCCATCAGCCGCAGGGCTTTGCGGTAGCCGGCGGGGTTGGGCATGCCGAAGTTGCGGTGGATGTTGTCTTTGGTGTCGCGACCCTTTTGGTGGCCGAGGATCATCACCGGCTGATCCCCCAGTTTGGCCAGGCCGCCGACGATGGCCGGATCGTCTTGGCCGTGGCGATCCCCGTGCAGCTCAAACCAGTCGTCGCAGATGGTCTGGACGTAGTCCAAGGTGGTGGGGCGGCGGGGATGGCGGGCCACCTGCAGCCGTTCTACGGGGGTGAGCTGGCTGAAGATCTCGCGGCGCAGCTCTTCGGCTTTGGCCTCTAGTTGGCGAATCTGCTCAGAGGCGTCGATGTCGTTTTCTTCGGCCAAGGCGCGAATTTCCTGGATGCGCTGTTCGAGGGCGGCAACAGGCTGCTCAAACTCCAGCAGCAGGCGGTCGTTGGACTTGGTCATGACCGGTTGGCTAAATTTCGGGAGCGTGCTGTGACCGGCAGAGGCTGCACAGATTTCGGGGTCAGGCTTTGATCTTCTCACATGTAGATCCCGTAGGCTAGAGGGAGCAGCCCAAGAGGGATCCCTTGTCTGCTTCTGTCTCTTCTCCCCCTTCACCCCTTCCCCCCTGGCTGCGCTGGGGGGTGGTGGGATCCGTCGTCTTGGCTATCGGGGTGGGAGCCTTTTGGCAATACGGGCGGCCTGAGCGACAAATCCGCGTCCACACGGAGAGATTGCTGCGGGCGGTGGAGCAGCGCAACTGGGATCAGGTGGAGATGTTGGTATCTGAGGCCTATAGCGATGGTTGGGGCCTGAACAAGCAGCGGGCGCTGGCCTACAGCCGCGAGATCTTCGGCCAATTTTTTCGCTTGCGCCTCCAACCCCAAGCGCTGCAGGTGCAGCTCGACCTAGGGGATCCCAGTCGCCAAGGACGGGCCACCCTCTGGTTTGTTATCGAGGGCTCCGGCGGCCCCTTGGCCAACCTGACGCGAGATCAGGTGAATGCGCTGGAGCAACCCTTCCAATTGAATTGGCAGCGACGGGGTGGGGAGCCCTTTCGCTGGGAGCTAACCCGCGTGGAGAATCCAGAGCTGCAACTGCCCCTTCTCCCTTCTCAAGAACAGGCAGGCCAGAGATGAGGGTCGAACACCAACAGGGGGAGCTGACCTTCAACTGGCGGGATCCACTGCACAATACCCCTTTGGCGGGCCTGAGCTGCATAGCGGCTGGGGAGAGGCTGCAACTGGGAAGAGGGCAGACGGCGCAGGAGGGGCTGAGTGGGAATGGGCAGAGCCCCTGTTTCTGGGTTGTCGATCTGGTCGGACAATCCGTCCTCAGAACTGCCTGGCTGCAACAGAATAACCCCTTCCGGTTGAAAAGGGATCCCTCGGCCCAGCAACAAACGACCGGTATCCAAAAGCTGGGGGCCGCCCTCCTGAGCAAGCTGAAACTCTGCCCAGCTAAAAACTCGCCGCGCCCGATCAACAGGGAGGCCGAAGCAGTAGGAGCCCAGTTGGAAAGTAATCAAGGTCTGCCGGTTTCTCAGTTGTTCTTGCCGAGCCAGACGACGCAGGCGCAGAGGGGAAAGCAGGGGCATGGACTACCTCGCCATCAAAACGCCGGTGGAAGGTGCCGAAGAGGCTGGTTGCAGCAGTTGCCGCAGCTTTTGGATCAGCTCCTGTTCCTGGAAGGGCTTGGAGAGGTAGGCGCTGGCTCCCAGCCGCTGGGCCAGTTGGCGGTGTTTCTCGCCACTGCGGGAGGTGAGCATGACCACGGGAAGCTGGTCATACAGGGGGTGGGCACGAATCTGGGCCAGCAAGCCAAAGCCATCCAGCCGCGGCATTTCAATGTCGGTAATCACCGCTCGGATGGGAATTCCTCTCTGCAAGTGCTCGAGGGCCTCTTGTCCGTCGCGAGCCTGTTCAACCCGGAACCCTGCTCTTTCTAGGGTCATGGCCAAGAAGCGGCGCACGTTGACCGAATCTTCCACCACCAGCAGGGTGGGCTGGGCGGCAAACCTGGGCTGGGGAAGGGGATCCCTTGCCGACTGACAGGGCTGATCCCGCTGGGCGAGCAGCCAGCTCAAGAGGGCAGGCGGATCCACGAAAAGAGCGATTCGCCCATCGGCCAAAACCGTACAGCCGGAGAATCCCGACGGCAGAGGCAGACCTCCCTCCACCGGGCGCAGAGTTACCTCTTGCTCCCGCCAAAAGCGATCCACCAACAGGCCATAGGGCCGGTTGTCTTCTACCACCAGCAGCACCACAGGTCGGTCGAGAAGGGGGGTCTCGTCAATTTCCCGGCGAGGCTGCCAGCGCGCGAAGCGAAACCAGTGGCCCACAGGAATTAAAGGGATCTGCTCCCCTTCCCAGAGAAAGGAATCGGCAGGCAACTGCGGGGGGATAAGCAATTCTTCCACTGCGTTGGCCGGAAAAGCCAACATCAACCCCTGGCATTCTGTCAGCAGCACGCGGGTGACGCTCAAAGAAACGGGCAGAGTGAGGGTAAACAGCGTGCCCCGTCCCGGCCAAGATTCCACCTGCACCTGGCCGCCAATTCGTTGCAGGTTGGTGCGTACCACGTCTAGACCCACTCCCCGTCCAGATAGCTCGCTGACTCGCTCGGCGGTGCTAAAGCCCGGCTGGAAGATCAACTCCAGCAGCTCCTGGGAGCTGGCCTCAGCCAGGTCGGCAGCGGAAAACCCTATCTGCAAGGCGCGGGCCCGGATTTTATCCAGACAGATCCCTGCCCCATCGTCTCGCACCGTGATCAGAGTGCGGTTGCCCCGTTGGCTGGCGGCAATTTCGATGAGGCCCTTGGCCGGCTTGCCCTGGGCCAGGCGGGTGTCTGGAGCCTCGATGCCGTGGTCAAAGGCGTTGCGCACCAAGTGCAACAAGGGATCCGCCAAGGCCTCCAAAATCGAGCGCTCGATTAGGGTGGATCCCCCCAAGACCCGCAGCTCCACGGGCTTGCCATGGGCTAAGCTCAGCTCCCGCAGCGCTCTGGGGAAGCGATCCGTCAAATCCGATAGAGGCTGCATGCGCACCTGGTCGAGACGGGTTTGCATTTGCCTGGAGAGGCGGCTGAGCTGGCGGGCGCTGCCTTCGGTCTCCTGCAGGGTGGTGTCGATATCGTGGGTTACCTCATCAATTTGCACAACGGTTTCCATCACCTCTTGGGTCAGCAGGTGCATCTCTCCATAGCGATCCATCTCCAAGAGGTCAAAGGTATCGGCCAAGGTCAGGCCGGGATCCCCTTCTTTTTTCAAGAGCACAGAAGCAGGCACGGTGGCAGCGACGCGGTCGTAGCTGCTGCGCAGGCGGCTGTTGGTTTCTTCTAGAGTGCGAACCCGCCGTTTGAACAAGCTGACCAGCTCCCGCAGCCGTTGCAGGCGACTGTTTAAGCGGTTGCGCTCCCCTATGAGCTCTCCCAACAGCTCCCCCAACTGTTCCAGAGGGCGAGCCGGCACCCGTAGCATCTCGGCAGCGCTTTTGGCCCCGGCTGGAATCGAATCCGGCAGCTCGGTGGCTCCTGCCATTGCAGGGGGAGGGGCTTCTGGCGGGGGGGAAACTGGAGGCTCTGCCGGATCCCAGGAGCTGGGGAGAAGAGCGACCTGACCGACCAGCACCAGGGCCTGCGAGCGTCGCCAAGCTTGTAAAGCCGCCTGAGCAACGGGCAACACCTGCTCCTTGGCATTTGGCGGCAGCGTCTCCAGAGCTTGGACTACTGAGCCGCACAGGGTGGCAAAGGCAGGCAGATCCAACATTTCCCCCAGCGCCCCCAGCTCTTGGGCAGCAATGAGAAACTCCTCCCGCAAACAGGGCTGCTCGGGGTGGGCCAGCACACCTTCCAACCGCTGCAGACAGGCCTCCACCTCGGTTGCAAACAGCAGCACCCGCATATCGCCCCCGGCCTCTGCTGCCAGGACTTGGACGTTGTCCTCAGGCTGCAACTCTCCCAACTGCTCTCGCAATTGATCGAAAAGAGGCTGCACCCGCTCTGCCAGCCAAGATTCGTCCAAAAGCCGCTGCTGGCGGTGCTGCTGGGCTATTTGGCGCATGCAATCCAACGCCGCCAAGAGGTTGCGCTCCACTGCGGGGTCGGCTTTTTGGGGATCCACCTGCAAGATCTTGAAACCATCTTCCAGGCGATGGGCCAAGTCGCTAAGCACCGGAAAGCCCATCATGGCCGCCCCGCCCTTGATGGAATGAGCAGCCCGCAGCAAGCGATCCAAACGGGGGCGATCCAAACTCTGGGATCCCAGGCCCAACACCCCTGCCTCCAGGGTGTCGAGGTAAGCCTGGGCTTCGTCCAAAAACTGCAGCCTAACCTGCCACTCGCGTGGGTCGAGGGAAGTGGGATTCGGCCCCATGCTAAACCGCCTCCCCCACCTTGAAGGTGGACACAGAAGTCTGCAACTGACGGGCAACCGCCACCGTAGCCTGGAGAGAGTTGGCCACCTGCTGCGAGGCTGCCGCCGTCTGGGCGGCAATGTTGGCGATTTGCTGCATCAACTGGCGCACCGTTTGAGATGCATCTGCCTGGGCATCGGTGGAGCGGGCAATGGCCTGAAAGAGCTGGTTCACCTGCCGCGAGACTTCCACAATTTGTCCCAGGCTCTGCTTGGCTGCTTCCACCAAGCGGGTTCCCTCCACCACCTGGCCGGTGCTGGTTTCCATCGCCTGTACCACCTCGCCGGTTTCCCGTTGGATCCCTTCCACAATGCGCTCGATCTCGCGGGTGGCTTCTGCCGACTGGGCCGCCAGTGCCCCGACTTCCTCGGCGACCACCGCAAAACCTCGCCCTTCTTCGCCGGCACGGGCTGCCTCGATACTGGCGTTCACCGCCAAGAGGTTGGTTTTCAGCGCAATCTGGTTGATCAAGGACACCACCTTGGAAATCTGCTGGGAAGATTCCCCCAGCCGCTTCACCTTCTTGGCCGTTTCGGCCACCGTTTCCCGCAGTTGCAGGATGTTTTGCACTGTGCGATCCATAGTCAAGCTGCTGTTGATGGCCGTGGCGGCGGCAGATTCGGCAACGGTGGCGGCCTGTTGGGCTTTATCGGCTACCTCCTCGATTGAGAGCGTCATTTGCTCGACAGAGCGCAAGGTCTCTTCGATTTGGGTGGCCTGTCGGAGAGCGGCTTCGGCCAACTCGCGAATGGCTGCCTCGTCACGACCAATGGATTGGTTGACTTGACCGGCGGCCTGCTGCACTTGAATCACGATGTCGCGCAAGCTCTCGATAATGACGTTGAAAAAGTCCGCCATGATGCCAACTTGTCCGGCTGTTAGCTGCGCCCGCACCGTGAGATCCCCCCGCGAGGCTTCTGTGACCTCGCTGATAAGCTGCAGCAGCTCTCTTTGCAGCGCTTCCGACCGCTCCCGTTCCTGGGCGGCCACGGCTTTTTGCTCCAGCGCCCCCAGGTTACCCAAAGCTTGACCCAGGCGGTTGGCCAGCTCTGCCAAGGTTTTCTGTTCTTCGTCAGACCAGCTCTGGCTTTGGGCGCGGCCTATTGCCAAAAAACCGTAAAGCTCATCGCCACGCACCACCGGCGCTATCATCTCGGCTTTCAGTTGGGCTGTGGCCAGCCTCTGCAGGTAGTCGGCGCCCAGATCTGGCCTAGGCACCGGGCCAAAAGCGTAAACTTGCCCGCCGTGGAGAGCCTGCTGGATCGGAGCCGGGATCCTGCGGAGGAGGGTGCCCAAGGTGTCGGGCAGGCGGCTGTCGTGAGATTCAGCGATAACCTGCGCCTCTTCGGGAGCGGTCAAGCGATAGAAGGCCACTCGTTCGGCACCGAAGCGCTGGCGCATCTCGCCCAACAAGTCAGTTAGGGGATCGATCAGCTCTTGCTCTTGGCGAATCCGGGCAATATCGGCAAACCGCTGGGCCAGTCGGGTGTCGGAAACCTGTCGCTCGTAGGTGGCGTTGCGTTCCCGCACAAAGTTGCGCACCAGGATCAAAATGATCCCCCAGCTCAGCAGCAGAATCGGGAAGCTGATGCCGGAAAAGATCAAAGCCTGCAGCAGATTTTGCTCGTAAAGCTGGACGCTGGCCTGAATGTTGCTGCGAATGGCCTCCAGGGTTTGGTTGATCCCTTCGGCGTAGATGCGCTTTTGCTCTTCGTACTCAGGGCTGTGCAGCAAGTTGAAAGCCCGTTCCTGCTCGCCGGCCCGAATCAGATCAAAAGCCTGCACTTCCCACTCCACCAGCTTGATGTTGGCTGCTGTGGTTTTGGCTGCATAGGCTTCGTAAGAGGCGGGATCCAATTGCTGAATCTCCGCCAGCACCTCATCCAACTGAGGGACATGGATGTTGTAGCGCTCTTCCCAGGACAGATCCCCGCTGGCAGCGGCCATGCGGGCAGACATGGTCAAGACTTCATCCAAATAGATCACCTGATCGCTCAGGTTTTGCAGGGTGAACTGCCGCGAGATCGCCGGCTTGAACTCGAAATAGGTGCGGGCTACGCTGCCGGCAGAGACGGCAAACAGCAGGGAGCTGATGCCCAGAGGAAAACTGATTGCCAGGGCCAGGCGGGATCCCGCGACTTTGCGTTGGGGCCGGGAAGATGGAGCAGGCCTGAGAAAGAGGGGACGGAAGGAAACCATAGAATTTTGCCTTTAAGTGAGGGTAAGTCGGGGAAAAGGTCGCCAAGATCAAGGGTTTGCCGAGGAATCAACTGAGTTGAGCTTTTGGACAATGGCAAGAGGGTCGAGCACCCAGAGAGGCTCATCCCCTTCCAACACCAGCCCTTTGCAAGAGTCGTAGAAGTTCTCCAGTCGAAAGTTGTTTTGTGCTGCCTGGGCTTTTGTTAAGGGTTGGATCTCCTCGGCGGGCACTCGAGCTACTCCTTTCACGTGTTGGGTTGCCAGGCCCAAGCCTGTTCGCACTGGCGATGCAGAGCCCCCAAATTCTGGGCGCATCACCACCAAGTGGTGTTCGGGCTGCCCAAAGTCCAAGGGCTCTAGGCCGAGAAATTGCGGCAGATCCAGTCCCCAGAGAATGCGATTGCGATAGTTGAACAAGCCCAGCACCCATGCGGGCTGGTTGGGGAGAAGGGTAAAGTGGTGCGGGCCAACAATTAGAGCTTCCTGGGCAAATGCCATGGGCAAAAGGGCCCGACAGTCTACCCCCAACTGTAGATGTAAGTACAGCTCGCCGGTACGGGTAGAAGTAGGGCTGTGTGGGGAGAAAGCTACCGCCATTGCCGTTCTCGCTCTGCCAATTCTAAGACATCTCCTAAGAACAATTCGTGATAATCACAGGGATCCTAACTGGAGGCGCAGCTCAGCAAGGACAGGAGTGGCAAAAATCATGAGCTCGGGCTGAGCACTACTGATTTCACGGCCCGCAAAATGTCTTCGCGGGTAAAAGGCTTGGTCAGATAAAGATCGATCCCTTGCTTCATGCCCCAGAGTTTGTCCAGCTCTTGATTTTTAGAAGTACAGGCCACAACGGGCAACTTTTGGGTTTCCGGGTTTTTCTTGATTTGGCGGCACAATTCCAGCCCGCTCATGCCTTCCATGACCAAGTCCGTCAGCACCACATCGGGTTTGTCGTTGCGGATCTGCTGCAATGCCTCTTGGGCGTTGGCCACCGCTACCACCTGATAGCCTTCTGAGCGGAGGTAATCGCTGATGAGCTGTCGCTCCGAGGCCACATCTTCCACCACAAGAACTTTCACCATGATCGACATCTCCTTATCTCTTTTTCGACGAACCTTTAGAGGGATCCCTAGCTGAGATAGCGAAACACCATCTGCAGCAATTCTTCCTGCCGAAAGGGCTTGGTCAGGTAATCGGTGGCACCGGCCAGGCGCGCCTTCACCCGATCGATCAGACCTTTGTGGCCTGTGACCATCACCACCGGCACATCCTTTAACACGGAGGATTTGCGGATGAGGCTGCACAATTGGTAGCCATCCACGTTGGGCATACCCACGTCCAGCAGGATCAAATCTGGCTTGAGGGTGGTCAGCTTCATCAGGGCTTTCAAAGAGTCGCTGATGGTGTGAATGACCAGGTTGTGCCCTTCCAACAACCGCTGCAACTCGCTGAGCATGGCTTCGCTGTCGTCAATACAGGCCACAATCCAGGTTTTCGAGGCTTGGGGAGATGGGCCTAGATCTGCAAGCCCGTTGGCCAGGTGAAGAGGGACGGTGGGAGTTTCTGAGGGCTGTGATTCTGTCTCAAGCTTGGCCGAGTAGGTTTTGGGCAGCCGATCAAAGGGGGGCTGGGGATCCCGCAGGACAAGGATACCGGCTTTGACCAGAGGATGTAGGCGGCGAGCGATCTGGAGGTCGTCTTGATCGAGAAGGGCGCTCAACTGGCGGAAGCTAAACCCCTTCAGTAACCGGCCTAGCCGTTCCTGTTGCTCGGCGGGAAGGCGTTCTGCCTGGGCCCGGCTGGCAAAGTAGGGCCGTTGGTAGGGGGAGGTGATCTCAGGCCCCAAAGATTGCCATGCCCGTAGCCGCTTTTGGATCAGGTCGAGCAGGGATCCCCCATCCCACTGGCCCAGGGTGGGCACGTTGTCCAGTGGGATGATCTCCTGCTGAAAGCCCCCTGGAACCAGCAACAGATTTTGCAGCACCTCCTCGCCGATCCAAGCATTCAACCTGCGCGCAGCTTCCCAAGGCAGCAGTTGCTCCGTTACCATCCAACTCAGCCCCAGAAGGTCTGCAGGTAGAGGCCCAGTCTCCTGAGCCAATAGCGCCTCCACCTGCCGATGGATGCGTAGGCAATTTTGGCGAGTCAGAGAAAAGACTTGATGGCTGAGCCGACGCAGGTGGCGATCCAAGCGCTCCAAGGGCTCCAAGCTGTGGTGAGCAAACCCCAGGCGACCTTGGTGAAACACCAATGACCAAGTGCCCAGCCCCTCCCCTTTGTCCAAGGCACTGAAATACCGAACAACTCCTGTGAAGCTGACCTCTGCGTTCAGCAGATGGGCCGAGACTTCTGTACAGACGGGGGGACAGTTCATGGGTCGAGAGGACGTGCTCGGACAATTTCCTGCGCTGAGGTTGATGACACGACTGAAGTCTTAGCTACCCCACAAGCCGGTGAAAAAATGCTTTCCAGAATACAGTTCAAGCCCAGCCCTGACCCAGACGAGATCTTTAGATGAGCCAAGCCCAACAAGACGGCCAAGGCTGCACGAACTCAAAGGCAGTTTCAGCGTTCAATCCGTATTCAGAAAAACTCTCCTTCTGGGGAGATGATGACTATTGCTCATCAGCCAATCTCTAAAGGTGAAGGCTAGCCCTCAGATTGTCTGCTGGCTTTCTTACTCGGGAACTTCCCACGGAAAGCCTGCAAGACAAGATAAAGGTAACCCCGATAAACCTCTTCCGTAAAAATACGGAACTTAGGTCTTCTCCAATTTCCAAAGCTGCTCCAGGTGGGCTTGGCAGCGGCGCAGCAGTTGCCGACTTTCTTCGAAGCTGATCTGCTCCAAGGCTTCGGGGTAGGAGCACCAGCGGTAGGCGGCCACCTCCTCCGGTTGCACCTGCAGGGCCGGAGGAGGAAATTGGGGCGGCAACAAGGCCACGTAGTAGGTAACGGTTTTGGCCACTCGGTTCCCCTCGGGATCCGTAAAGGTGTAGGCTTCCTGCAGCGTCAGAGGGTCAGGCTGGCCGGGCAGGGTTAGGAGCTGGTAGTCGGTCAAGCCGGTTTCCTCACGCAATTCTCGCTGCGCCGCCTCCAGGTCGCTTTCGGAGCTATCCTTGTGCCCTTTTGGGAAAGCCCAATGCCCCTTCTGGTGCTGGATGAGCAGATACAAATGAGAAGAGCCCAGTCTGGGAGCTTCCTGGGCGGGTGGGTGGGGCAGGATGGGGATCACCCCATAGGCAGCATCTATCAGCATTGGGGAGCTAATCTCCAAAGAGTTTGATGGCTGGGGGCTTAGGAGCGAAGACCTCGTTGGGATCCACCTGCGGGCGCTCTACCCCCTGCAGGGGCGAGAGGGGGCGACCGGTGTCGAATTGGAAGAGATAGATGGGCAACTGGCCATTCCCCAGAGGCAAAAGAGCTAAAGTATCGATTTGGGTCAGGGCGTTGCGGCTGGTGGGTCGGGTTAGGTTGAAAGCAACGATTCGGTCTTCCAAGGAATTGTCCGGGCTGGAGCGCCGGCCCAGGCCAATGCTGAACTGCTGGTTGCCCTGCTCATCCACTCCCAAGGCCCGCACATCTCCCAACTCCGCTTGAGGAGCGCTCCCCGGCAGGCCGGCTACCACCGGCGGGGCATCTACAGGGGGCTGCGAAGGCAAAAAGCGCAACTCCCCACCTTCCGGTAGGATTTGGTAGTCCTGATAGTCGTGCTGGATGGACAGGGATCCCCTGAACACGCGGCGGTTCAGGCCCTCCAGCGTCCAAAAGCCATAGCCCAAATTGATGCGGGTGCTCTCCGGCAGCCAGTAGCGCTCCCCTCCCTCGGGAGCTGGCACCGCCGTAAACCCCATCAGGACATAGGCCTGCCCCCACACCCCCGACAAAAACAGCAACACCTGCCGCGGCAGCCCCGACTGCGGATCCAGCCACAGCTCCCGCAACTGGCCTTCCTGAATGGGCTCTAGGCGCAAGTGCTGGACAGGGGATCCAGCCAAATCCACCCGTTCTGAGGAGAGGACGCGGTAGCGGCTGGGATCCGCCTTCAAGTAAAAGCTCACCGAGGGCAAGAGGGCTTCCGGTCGGCTCACATACACCGAGTACAGCTGCAGCAGATCCGACTGGTTCACCACTTCCAATTGGCGCGAATCCAAGAGGCGGATGCGATCCCCTTCGGCTACCCAAGCCTGCCAACTGCCGTCGCGGCGGTAGAGCACATCCAACGTGGCTGTGAAGGTTTGGGATCCCTCCACCCGCACCTGCTGGCGATATTGCAAGTTGGGCAAAGGGGGCAATTGCTCTAGAGCGGCGTTGTAGCGCTCCAGCCAAGCTTGGGGATCCTGCTTAGGGCTGGCAAGAGAAGAGGGAGCCGATTGGGCCACGGCTGGATCCCCTGACGGCAGACCGACCAGTCCCGTTGCCAGGAACACCACCCCGCCGAGATAGCCCCAGCCTCGAAGGGATCCCTGCCGCTTCCTAAATTGGGAGGGTTCAGGGAACATCAGCTCACCTCGCAACACCGCTCTTGCTGCCCTTCTTGTCGCTGCTTCTGCCGGGATCGGAGCGCTTCCCACGACCGTGAGTAACCCTTTGGAAGGGATCCCTACTCTCTGCCCGCCGATTGAGTACGCCTATTCAATGGAAATGGATTGGGGGCCGTCGGAGCGACCGGAAGGCGGGGGCTCCTCCACCCTCAGCCCCTGGGACTCCAGCCAACTGCGCAAGGGATCCTGCTTCACATCCAAACGCAGCAAGCCGCTGAGAAAACCGCCACAGAACGGAACAGGATTGCTCAGAAAGGTCTTCCAGACCTCATTCATCTCCATAGCCGCAACACCAACCACCCCCCCAATCCTAGCAAGGCCGGCAGGTGGGGATCCCCTCCCTTGGCTAGACGGCAATCAACTTCTCTCGGTTTATGTTCTGCAGCACACTAAAAATGCTGTTGCCAATGCGCTGGAACTCTTTACTGCTTTTGTCGGCAAAGTGCAATACCCAAGGAAGCCTACAGGCTTGAAAACCACTAGCAGGATGAAGCTGGGAGAGATGGTAAGTTTGTATAGCCAGAACTTCCAAAGGAGTGTTGCCGTGTTCATGGACAACTCGCAGCGGTCTTGCGCTGCCAATTGGCACCGAGGACTTCTTAATGGGCTGGCTTGTTACGAGCATAAATGACCTTCGTTCATGGTCAAAAATGACAGTGCCCATTGCAGCGTCTCTATAGCTTCCTTTTTCCTCTCTTCCCATTCTGACTGTGCCACTTTTGCGCACTCCAACAATATCCACAGCAATCTTTTCTTTTCTTAGTTCCTCAATTGTTTTATCAAATTCGCCTCTTTGAACTAAGCCATCCCTCATCAAAAGAACCTTTCTAGGGTATCGATGAAATTTGTTGTAGAATCTATTGACGAGCTTGGACACGGTTTGATAAATTGCCTCGCCGGAAAAAGTTTCTCCTCTTTGTATATCGGGCAACTCCCAGCCTAAGCTTTGACCATTGGCCAGTACCGCGAAGGCAGAGGTTCCGTAGTAAAGCTCTCGATTCGTCCCCACATCAAAACCAATGGTAAGCTCGGAGCACTCAGGATGATCGAGGGGTTCAAGCAACACGGGTTGCCACGCAGCTTTACACAGAAGTCCTAGTACGACATTTAGAGCTTTGTAGGGGTCAGCTCCAGGAATCATAAACTGAGTTGCTATTCCTGCTCGAAGTGCTTGCAAGCGGATCTTTTGCTTGTGCTCATTAGGCGACAAGGGCATGACAACCAGAACGGTTTTGATCCCTTTGTCGGCCCAGCTTTGCCAAAACCTCTGTTGAGCAAGGTCGCCTTCAGGCAAATCTTGACGGGTTGCGTAAAAGTCTATTTCAACTCTTGCTCCGCTCTTTTTAGCTACTTCAAGTAGGCACTTGCGAACCTCAGTAGGATACTCACGTTTATTATCGTCAAGATTTAGAAGTCCAAACTTTGTCTCGCCAACTCTTGCACATCCTTGGTACCTAACTCTCGCGGGGTTTTGGACTTGTCTATGACCAAACCCCAATAGCCTTGGCCTTGGCATAATGTATCCTTCTGCTTTTAGGGGATCAGCCTGAAAGTCAGAAATATTGTAGACATTTTCTATAATAGTTTTTGCGGTCTCTTTAGACTCTTTCAATCTCTCTTCTAAACTTTTTCTGATGTGCTCGCTAACCAAGGAGCTAACTTTTTTGCCAGTCCATCTTTGATCTTCTATACTTGCTAGCATCTCCAAAGTTAAAACAGGCGACAGTCTCCGCGATAGATGAAGGATAGGCTCTGCCTTTTGTCTGAAATTGCGTTCTCTCGAGACCACTTGAACCACCAGAGAGCCATCAACTTCTTCTGGAGTTGCTCCGTACTTCTGTACATGATAATCCGCTAAGCTAGTGTTTAGCTCCGCTAACCATACTTCCCTTGGCGACTGATTGGAGATAATGCCTCGATACTCCCAAGTTGGGTATTTATTATTTTTTGTCCTGTATGTGTTTCGTACAATTTCAATTGAGACATCTGGGTAATTTTCCAGCCACTCATGCAGCGTCCATGGGCTGTAGAAATGGTATCGGATGTCGATCTCTAGATAGAGCTTCTTATCTTGTCTAATAACAACGTCTAGCTCTCTTCCTCTGTGAACCTCCCACCCATCTCCGCAAAGTGGTTTTACTCCTTCCGAGTCCTCAATCCGTTCTACTCCTTCCAGACCCGTAACCCACCAGATCAATCCTCCTCCTGTTGATCGCTCAATCTCTGTTCTTTTGTACTTAGATCTTAGACTCCAATCTAGTTTCTTGCGCTCGAAAGTTTCTAGAGCCTGTCTCTCTGTAGGGTCTGTACAATCTAGAGCCTTAGAACCAAGCTCTTCCAACTCCCATTCCTCTGTTTTGAGTTTACTGGCCGGAACTTTTTCTCGGGTTATGATGCGATTTCCCAGACGAACAGCCATTACACCTAGCTGATTACAAATCTTGGAGAGAGCCCTCTGCTCCTCTCCTAGATCTGGAAGAGGGTTTGGCCTGCAACTATACTCATAGAAGGTGAGCTCTTCTTGAGTTAGCTCCTTGACGAAGAAGCGATTAAGAGTAACCTCAACTTTCTTCTGGAGTAAATTCATTGGCAGACTCTAGTTTCAAGTTTCTCTCTAGGATCTCTAGGATAAGCTCTAATTCTCCTGCTCTTCACGAGGGATCTCCAAACAACCCTGGCGGAGCCAAATCTCTGCTGATCGCCTCCGCCTGAAACCGACCGCTCATGCCCACCACCTGCCACTCGGCGCTGCGATTTCCCTGGCGGAAGCGCAGCCGTCGGGCTCGCAAGGGCACCACTTCTACGACTTCTACCGGAAAGTGTTGGTATTCGCCCAAGTACTCCCGGTAATCCGGGGGTAAGTTTGAATGACTGTGGATTTGAATCCAAAACACCCGTCCCGCTTCGTTGCCATAGGCGCGGATCTGCTCTTGACCTCGGTATTGCTCCACCCCCCGCAAGCGCTGTCGCCCCACCGGCATGGGCTGTGCCCATTCGGGCAAGGGATCCCCTAAGCTCACGGCCCACCCTGGCCCACCTAGCCCCAACCAACACAACAACAGCAGTCCCCAAACCCAAGGCCATCTGCGCGGCGTGCTGTTCCCGGTTTTCAAGGCTCGACCGAACATGGCAAGTTTTTCTCCGCAATTGAACCCAACGTTAACGTTTGGGATGGTTCAAAACAACTTTGTCTCAACGCACGCGAAAGCCGATCCGCCCGCCCTCAACATCGAAGGCAACGTCGATATTGAAAAACAGCGGCATGCCCAACAGTTGCACCCCCTGGTTGCCGTTGACGAAAATCCGATCTCGACTGGGCGTAATGGGAAAGCCAACCCGAATGCGGTAGTCAAAAGCCCCCTCCAGCACAGCTCGCCATTCAGCGCCGGGGGGCAAGGTCGAGGTGGAGAAAGGAGCTGCCCCCAACAGCCTGACATTGAGAAAAATGTCGGAAGAACCACTGTCAAAAACGGTGGGGCTGAGGGCATTTTGAATGGAAGTGTTGCTAATGCTGTAGGCCACTTGCAAAGCCTCATCCCGCCAGATGGGTGTGCCATCGGGAAAGCTTCCCACCTGGGGAAACTGCCGGAAATTGAAGCCGGCGGTGTTGGCAGCCGTTAGGCCAACCGTGAACAGGCCCTGGGTGGAGTTGAAGCCCCCCGTTTGGATCATGTACCCAGAGCGAAAATTGCCCGGAAGACGGGTGAGCGGGCTAAACAGCTCCCGGTTGGGGCTGCGCTCATCCAAGGACGTGCCTAGGATCCCGGCGAAGGGCCGCCCTTCTCCAAACAAGTTCTCTGAACAACTGGCCACCAGGGCGTCCACACAGGTGATCCGGTCGATCAACTGAATTGTTACCGGCTCTCGACTGGGGATCCCTCCTATGCTGAAGGGGGCGCGGGCCAACACGCCGATAAATTGCGTGCCATCTCCAAACGTCACGGTGGAAGGGATCCCCGTCCGCTCCAGGCCAAAGCGACCTGCTGCTGTCGCTATGATGCGCAAACCTGCCGAGCCGGTATCCAGTAACACCTCAGCTCCGCTCCCGGCCACCCCCACGTTCAGGCCCAGGAGCTTGAAGCGGCTGTTGCCCAGGGTACGCACCGGCATGGGAATCGACTCGGTTCCCGGTTGAGGTGGGAGAGAGATCAACGCAGGGGGGGAAGCCACAGATTCCCCCTGGCCAGAACATCCGGCACCGAGCAGCAGCAAGGCCAAGATCCCAACTAGGGCGATTGCCATTCCCCAAGGGCTGTGCCAAGCCCGCCCAGACCGTGGCTCATTCTTTGGGCTTGACCTCACCTGCATTGAACACCCACACTGAATTAAAAGGAGCCTAGCCCGGTTGCAACCGGTAAACAGCACGCTCAAACCTGGGGGATTTGGATCCCGGCCAAGGACAGTGTACACAAAGCTGGCTGAGGGAGAGTGCGCAATAGCGCTGTCAACTGTGGAGTTGTGGGGCTGGATGGGCTGCAGCCTACAGCATTAGCTCCGCCTGCCAATCGACCACTTTTTGGAAGCGAAAAGCGCCCGCCAGGGCCCCCCAAACCTGTCGGTGGGTGATGGGATCCATCCCTCGGTCATGGCTGCAAAACTCGCTCTCGCTCAGGTGCAAGGTGGTCTGCAGATAAGTGGTTTGGCCGTTGCGCACCACGCAACACCGGCACCCCGGCTCCGTCGCGCCGATGAAGAGGGATCCCTGCCTCTTCACCTGCACATCACACCCCTCTAGATAGGCCAGATCGGCAGCCCTCAGTTGACTCAGTTGGTCTGCCCTTTCCCGAGCACAGCCCCGCCACCGCTGCGGCTCCAGAGGGCGGTAGTTGCGAATCACGATCCCAGCGCTTGCCTGAGTCAATTCCACCACCGCCTGCCGATAGGGATCTTCCAAATGGCCACTGTAGGCTTGCTCCACATAAAAGCCGATCCCGCCCAAAACTTGGGCCGGCAAGGGGCGGTAGGCCACTCGGATTTGGGCAAAAAACGGTGGATTCTCCCAGGCTTGCTCTTGGTTGCTGAAGTCTCCTGCCAGCCAACGCGCCATCTGCAGCAGCTCTGGGGAAGGAGTGCGATCCAACCCAATAGGCATAAGCGGGCATCCAGAACTTCTGTAAAAGGTGTGTACCGAAAATCTTAGGGAATCAAGTGTTAAATTATGTATCCTTTATGAGAATGTTCGCTCCGATACTGAAAATGGATCCCTTGCAAGCTGCAAAGCCGCGATCGGGGCTGACATCTTTGTTCATGTTGTAAAGCTAGGCAAAGAAACATTCTCTTTTGTAAAAAACTACTCCCGCGAAGGACAGGGAGAACAGCCTGGGATCCGAGATGGGAAGCAGGTTGGAAACCGATCTAAGACCTTTTGCGCGAGGTAAAGCCGATTTACATTTTTTGATTTCATCGCTTCTTGCCTTCGCGGTAGAAAAAGACTGGAAACAAGGCGAGCCAGCTTCTCCTCGTCTGCCCAGTTGAGGTTGCCAGCAGCGGCTGAGGCTTCTTGTCCAAGTCCGATCCCGTAGATGGTGGCCTGGCTCTGGGGGCGAGCTTCGCTTGCTCATCTTGGTTCTATCGGCTTTGATCCCGTCGGCGGTTCTGTGAGTTAAACAGCACCTCTCGGCACTGGGGATCCAAGCGGTGTTGCATTCCTGGCCGGCAGGTGCTCTCTTGTCCGCTGCAGGGAATGTGGATTCATAACCTCTTTTACTTTCGCTAGGGAGATTCAAAACCATGAACGATGTATTTGGCAAAGTGGTTGCACAAGCTGACTCCAAAGGCGCTTTTTTGGGAGAGAACGAGTTTGCCGCTCTCCAGCAGGTAATTGCCGAGGGGAACAAGCGTTTGGACGCTGTGAACCGCCTCACCAGCAATGCCTCCAAGAT
Source organism: Thermostichus sp. MS-CIW-40 (assembly GCF_054058315.1). NCBI lineage: Bacteria > Bacillati > Cyanobacteriota > Cyanophyceae > Thermostichales > Thermostichaceae > Thermostichus > Thermostichus sp. MS-CIW-40. The sequence goes on along the minus strand of NZ_JBSSAC010000022.1, from coordinate 16,706 downwards.
CGTGACCGATGCCATCCGTCAGTTGTTTGCCGAGGAGCCCAATTTGAACGCTCCCGGTGGGCCTGCCTACCCCAGCCGTAACGTAGCCGCCTGTATGCGGGACATGGACATTATTCTCCGCTACATCACCTACGCAGTGGCAGCCGGAGATGCCAGTGTGCTGAACGAGCGCTGCTTGAACGGCCTGCGGGAAACCTATCAAGCCTTGGGCACCCCCGGTAGCTCGGTGGCCAACGGCATCCAAAAGATGAAAAAGGCTGCGGTGGCGGTGGTAAACGACCCCAACGGCATCACCCGGGGTGACTGCAGCGCTCTGATTGCCGAAATCGAATCCTACTTCGATCGCGCTGCTGCCGCTGTGGTTTGATCCCTTGTGGACTGAAGTTTCTGTTGTGTCCGGATCCAGTTGTGAAGACCTCTCTGGGATCTAAGACAACTCGGGTTGGCAGGGGATCCCTGGAAAAGTAACCTGTTTTGCAGCGATTTTGCAGTTGAGACTTTGAATCTTTTGCTTTGTTCTTTGCATTGAGCTTGAGTTAAGTAAAGGAGCGTTTTGAATCATGCAAACCCCAATTGTTGACGCCATCGCCACTGCCGATAGCCAAGGGCGCTACCTGAGCAACAGCGAATTGCAGGCCATCAATGGCCGTTTTCAGCGGGCTGCCGCCAGCATGGAAGCCGCCCGAGTTCTGAGCAGCCGTGCCGACGAGCTGGTGCGCGGTGCCACCGAAGCCGTTTACGCCAAGTTCCCCTACACCACCCAACCCGGTGGGCAGTGCCACACCCAAGCTGGCAAGGACAAGTGCGCCCGTGACGTGCGCCACTACCTGCGCTACATCACCTACTGCTTGGTAGCCGGTGGCACCGGTCCTCTGGACGAGTATCAGTTGGCCGGGATCCGCGAAATCAACGCCGCTTTTGAGCTCTCCCCCAGTTGGTTCATCGAAGCCCTGCGCTACATCAAAGCCAACCACGGCCTGACCGGGCAAGCGGCCACCGAAGCCAACACCTACATCGACTACGCCATCAACGCGCTCAGCTAAGTTCTGGAGCTTGGGATCCCTCTGAAAAGGGCGACGCCGGCTAGCCAGTTGGCTCATCCCATAAACCAGGGGGGATGGCGAGGGAAGGTTGTTGAGGGCAACGGTGGTGAGCCTGCTACGTTGCGGAGAGATACGTTTGACCACGTGGGTTTGCGGATCAGTCTCCCCAATAGGAAGGCGCCACTGTTGCTCTTCTGCAGCTTGGGGCTGCCGATTTTTGATTTCTAATTTTAGTTTTCGATTTCTACAGTCGTTTCAGGCTAGGGTGAGACGCCTGGGCTATTGATCGCGCCAGCGGGACGGAGTCCTTGAAAAGCCTTTTGGCCCCCTGCATTATTGCTCCGCAACGCCGACGCGACGACGCAACCAACACTTTAGGTGTGGGTGCAATGCCCTAGCTTGAATCGAAATGACCCTAAACGCAAGCTTGTTCTCAATCTGTGTCCATTCAGTTCAATCGGGGGAATTAGCATGAGTGCAATTACAGCGGCAAGCCGGATGGGGATCCGGGGCATTACGGAGACCACCCCACTGGAGTTGCGCCCCAACGCCAGCCAGGATCAGCTCAATGCGGTGCTGCGGGCCATCTACCGTCAGGTGCTGGGCAACGACCATTTGTTTGGGGCCGATAGGAAGGAGCTAGCCAGTGCGGAATCGCTGCTGCGCCAGGGCAGCCTGACGGTGCGGGAGTTTGTGCGATGGATCGCCAAGTCCGAAGCCTACAAAAAGCGGTTTTTCTACCCCAACTCGCAAACCCGGGCCATCGAGCTCAATTTCAAGCATCTGCTGGGACGCGCTCCCACCAGCCCCAAAGACATCGCCCGCCATTTGGACATCTACCAATCTGGCGGCCACAGCGCGGAGATCGATTCCTACATCGACAGCCCAGAATACCTAGAAGCTTTTGGAGACAACATCGTCCCCTACCCGCGTGGGTTTGAATACCGCAAGGCTCATTCCACCCGCGACTTTACCAATCTCTTCGCTCTCTACGGGGGCTACGCCAACAACGATCGCTCCCAAGGGCCCAGACCCCGTCTGATGATGCCTTTGGCCACCGGGTTTACCCCGGCCATTCGCCGCATTGGGGTGCGGGGCCTGCTGCCGCCCAGCCCCATTTCCAAACACCTGGGGCCGCCAACGGGCCAGTCGGATCGCATGTTCTGTGTGGAAGTGACCCGACTGCTGAATCCGCCTTCGGCGCTGGCCACTTCCAGCCGAGTGCGCAAATCCAACCAGCAGATTTTCGTCTCTGCCGATCAACTGTCGGCAACAATGCAGCGGTTGCTCAAATCGGGCGCCAAGATCGTCAGTGTCCGCAGCGCTTAATCCCTTCTCGGTGTCCTCTCCGTTGTTGATTCCATGACCACTGCTGTTCCTCTGGATCCCAATCCGTCGGTGGATCTCACCCCGGCTGGACAAATCGCCAAGCTGCGCCACGGGGATCCGGGGGAACGCTACTATGCAGCTTGGTGGCTGGGGCGCATGCGCATTGCCGAAGGGATCCCTGCCCTGATCGAGGCCCTGGCCGATGAAACGGATCGCACCGCTCAAGGGGGATATCCGCTGCGGCGCAACGCTGCTCGTGCTTTGGGTAAACTGGGATCCCTCGCCGGGATCCCTCCCCTGAAGGCGGCTTTGTCTTGCTCCGATGGCCAAGTGGTGGCAGCGGCTGCCCAGGCGCTGGTTGAGATTGCCCTTGCCAACAACCTCCATAGGGATCCCGACGAAGTGGAAAAGCTGGGATCCGCTTTGCTGGAAGGGCTGCGCTTTGTGGAGCAAGGACTGCAGACGGAAGCCCAAGCCGCCCTAGAAGCCATTATCGAGGCTCTTGGACAACTGCAAGTGACCGCTGCTCTGGAGCCAATCTGTCCCTACCTAGAGCACACTTCCATCCGTTTGCAATGTGCGGCGGCACGGGCCTGCTATCGTCTCACTGGGGATCCGACTTTTGCTCAGCGCCTGCTGTCGGTGTTGAATCACCACAACATCCATCTGCGGCGGGCTGCCCTTTTGGATTTGGGGGCCAGTGGCTATTTGCCGGCAGCACAGGCCATTGCGGCGGCGGCGGTGGAGGCCAACCTGAAGCTCCTCGCCCTCAAACAGTTGGTGGAGATCAACCTGGAACAACATCAAAGGATCCCCGGTGCTGAGCTGCAGCAGGTGCTCCGGCTGATCGACGAGCTGCTGTGAGCGGTGGTGCTTCTGGGCCCTTGCTGTTCACATTAGCGGGACGGAGTCCTTTGCAACTGACCTATCAAGGCATTGCCCATGAGTTTGTGCATCCCTCTGCAGCGATTCAAAGCCGTCAGAATCTGTCCGCTCGGCACCAGGGTTGGTCTCCGTGGCTGTAGCACTGCCTCAGTCTTTCCCCCTCACCTATCGAGGTATTGCCCTCGATCCTGGAGCAAGGGCAACAGCAAGGATCCCTGAGGTGCAAGGGAGCCCGGCAGCGGCTGTCTCCTCTCGGAAGCACTTCATGACCTTGGTCGAGGAAACCCATCGGCGGAACCTGCTGCACCGGCTGCAGGAGCGCATCCGTTCTGCTCAAGCCCGTGGGGATGAGCATCTGTTGCAGCAACTGGAACAGGAACGGCAACTGTTGGCCTGACAAGCTCGCTGCCTGCCCAAGGGATCCAGCTAATGCCCGACAATTGCCCAGAAGGGTTCGATATTCCCGATAATGGGAAGCGGCTCCTGGGATTCAAAGAGGGATCCGGGATCAGTTTGTTGTGTTGTTGAGGCAGTGGTTGGGGTGCAGGACACAAGGTAATGGAGGAGTCTGCCACTCAGGAAGAGATCCCTGGGGGATCTCCTTCAGCAGGGCCATCCCGTTCGTTGATGTCGGTGGCGGGCTTGGTGGCCGGGGCGACCTTGCTCAGTAAGGGCATAGGCTTTATTCGCCAAGCTTTGATTGCAGCAGTGTATGGCTCGGGGCCGGAGTACAGCGCCTTCGGGGTAGCCTACATCCTGCCCGGTTTTCTGTTGATTCTGCTGGGAGGGATCAACGGCCCTTTTCACAGCGCCATTGTCAGTGTCCTCAAAAAGCAGCGGGATCGGGACAGGGAGGATGCGGCTGCCTGGCTGGAATCCATTTCCACCTTGGTAGGCTGCCTGCTCCTGCTGGTCAGCTTGGGCCTTTGGTGGGGAGCGGACTGGGTGGTGCGCCTGAATGCGCCGGGAGCCAGCCCCGAAGTCCATGCTCTGGCCGCTGCGCAACTGCGGATCATGGCCCCTTTGGCCTTGCTCTCGGGGTGGATTGGCATCGGCTTTGGAGCGCTGAATGCTGCCGAACACTATGCCTTGCCTGCCCTTAGCCCGCTGATCTCCAGCTTGGCGGTGATCGGGATCCTGGTCACGCTGGGATGGACGGGGATCCCAACTTTGCTGGCCTGGGGCGTGCTCATCGGGGCCATTGCCCAATGGTTGGCCCAAGTTCCGCTCCAGATGCGGTTAGGGCTGGGGCGACCGCGCCTGCGCTTTGAGTGGGGATCCCCGCAGGTACGGGCGGTGGGCTTGCTGATGTTGCCGGCGGTGATCTCCTCCGGGATGATCCACATCAATGTTTATGTGGATCTGTTTTTTGCCTCTTTCGTACCTGGGGATCGCACCATCGGCAACTTGGGATATGCCCAGCTTCTGGTACAAACGCCGCTGGGGATCCTCTCCAACATGGTGCTGGTGCCCTTGATGCCTCTCTATGCCCAGTTGGCAGGGGATGGATCCCGTTGGCCGGAGCTGCGCCAGCGTATCCGCCAAGGGCTGATGCTTACGGCAATTGTGACCCTGCCCCTGTCGATGCTGTTGGTGGCTTTGGCCGAGCCCATTGTCCAAGTGGCCTACCAGCGGGGGCGCTTTACGCCGGAGGTGACACAAGAGGTGGCAGCCCTGCTCATGGCCTATGGTCTGGGGATGACCGGTTACCTGCTGCGGGATGTGCTGGTGCGGATCTTCTATGCCCTGGAGGATGGGGCTACGCCTCTGCGCATCAGCAGCATGGCCATTGGCCTGAATGCCCTACTGGACTTTCTATTTTTGCAGGCTTTTGGAGCGCCGGGCATTGCCCTGGCCACCGCCGGCGTCAACCTGATAGCCGTGATCGGACTGGGGATCCGCCTCCACCAGCGCCTGCCAGGGATCCCTTGGCGGGAGATGGGACAAGCCCTGCTGCCGTTGCTGGGGAGCACCGTCTTGGCCGGGGGACTGAGCCATTGGCTGTGGAGGCAAATGCGCTCCTACGAGATTGTGGGGTCTCCCCTGCTCACCGCCATCATTTGGGCCGGGCTGGCCGCGGGTTTAGGTCTAAGCTTGTTCGCCGCCGGAGCTCTCTACCTGCGGATCCCAGAAGTGGAGTGGGCAGCAGCCCGACTGCGGAAACGGGTAGGACGCTGGGGGAGCCAGTGGGCAAGCTGGAACTAGCTGATAGCTTCCAGGTAATCTCGCACGCGGTTGCGCCGCTTCGGCTGACGCAGCTTCTGCAGGGCTTTGGCCTCAATTTGCCGCACCCGCTCTCGCGACAGATCCAAGGCGCGACCGATTTCCGCCAGCGAATAGGTGCGCCCATCCCCCAAGCCGAAACGCATGCGGATCACATCCCGCTCGCGGCTGGTGAGATCCGAGAGCAACTGCTGCAGATCCCGGTGCAGGGCTTCCCGCATCATGGTCTCTTCTGGAGAAATGTCGTCAGTTTCCAGCAGATCCCCCAGTTCGGTGTCCTTGTCTTTGCCCACCTTGGTTTCCAGAGAAACCGAGCGGGGCACCCGTACCAACAGCTCGCGTACTTGAGGCGGCGTCATCTCCAACTCGGAGGCGATGTCTTCGATGGTGGGGGTGCGGCCCTTTTCCTGGGAGAGCTTGCGCTGCGCTTTTTTGATCTTGTTCAGCTTCTCGGTGATGTGAACGGGCAGGCGGATGGTGCGGCTTTGGGTGGCAATGGCGCGGGTAATGCCCTGCCGGATCCACCAGTAGGCGTAGGTGCTGAAGCGGTATCCCTTTTTCGGGTCAAACTTTTCCACCGCCCGCTCTAGGCCCAGCGTACCCTCTTGGATCAGATCCAGCAGCTCCAAGCCGCGGTTTTGGTATTTTTTCGCCACCGACACCACCAGGCGCAGGTTGGCCTTGATCATGTGCTCTTTGGCACGCTTGCCAATCCGCTGAATCTGCTGCAGCTTTTCAGGGGTCAGTTGCGCCCACTCGGGGTACTGGTTGGCCTTAGCCACCCATTCCGCAAGAGTGGGATCCCGTCCCAACTCTTTCTGCAAACGCAGACGCAAATCCAAGAGCTTCATGTAGTCTTGGACTTTTTGGGCCAGGGCCACCTCTTCATCGCGCCCCAAAAGAGGAACACGACCAATCTCCTGTAAATAGAGGCGCACCAGATCAGTGGAGCGGCGGGTTGGCTCCTCTTCCAGAAACTCGCCATCGGCCAGATCCACCTCTGCTTCTTCGGCGGCCTCGAGGAGATCGGCGGGGCCATCCAACAAAATGTCGTTGAGTTCAGGTTCGTAGTTAGACATGTAGGGTGTTGCTGATGTAGCGACAGGGGTGGACAGTCCAGTGGGCTGAGAGAGGGATAGTAAACGATGTGGAGCGGGTTAAGCTTAAGTGTTCCCCTTTGCTCAACGCCTTGCGGCATTCGGAGGAAAATCACACATTGACCTCTTCCTCAACCCGACCTCCTGCCCATGCCCCATAGGGAAAGGCTGAAGTAGCAGCGAAGGGGTCACACGGAGAGCGTGAGCCCCTTATCATAACTTAATTATAGTTGCATTTCTCAGCCCAGAGACATGAGAGCCAGCGTAGGATCCCCCCAGTTCAACCGTCACCGCCACTGCGAAAAAGCGTACTGCCCTCAGGGTGAACCCAGCAGCTCGTCCTTGGGGGAAGTAACCCATCCATCCTAGAGGGTCTAAACTTCAAAGGTAGCGTGTAAATTGCTTTGCCTATTCCAATCTATTCGATTCTATTCGATGAACTGTTCCCATTCACCTATCCCACCCAGCTGTGGGGGAGCCAGACTCCCCGAACAGGTCAACCCCCTTCCTCTGGGCGGACTGGGCTCTGCTCAGGCACTTGGGTTGGCCATAGCCCCGCTGACGGGGGAAAAGGTTTCAACCTTGGCGTTGACGACTCTATTGGCCATCGGTCTATTCTTTTTTCTGCGAGCTGCGGGCAAGGATCGCGTGGAGAGTCGCCTCTACTTTAGCAGTCGCAGCCTGGAAGAAATGGGATCCGCTCTACGGGAGCACTTGGAAGGGCGCGGCTATCGTCTCCAGTCCGCCGATGCCGAGGGGATCGCCACCTTTGCAGGGCAGGGTCAGGCTAGCGTGGGGCTGGCCCTTTTTTTGACGGGGCTGGCGGGGACGGGACTGGCCTGTTTGGCCTTGGTGCTGCAGACCCTTGAGCCGGGGTGGGGAGCTTGGCCCTGGATGGTGGTGCTGGCTTCTCCTTGGGCGGGTTGGTACTACCGGCAGCGCAACCAACGCCCGGAACAAATCCGCCTGAAACTGCAGGAAGCCGACGAGGACTCCGTCCCGCTCCCCTTCTGTGGACAGCACGGTTCCCCCACAGCACCAACGCGAACGGCCCCTGGATCCCATCTGTGGGTGGAGGGGCATCGGGATGAGCTGGATGGGCTGGCTGCAGCCCTGGGGTTGCAAGAACGGGATCTGGATTAGGGGTAGGGGAGTCTAAGGCCAATCGGGAGAGAGAGGTGCTGGGATCAAAGACAGTTGATCCCCAACGGCGGAATCGGGGCTGCGATTGGGAGCGGGCTCTTTTTTGCAGTTCTTCTGGGCAGGTTGGCTTTTTCCTTGGTTGCGCAGGCCCAGGCCGATGCGGCTGTGTTTTTCCACTAGGGCCAGCACCTGTTCGGCCCGCTGGATTACCGGCTGCGGCAGGCCAGCCATGCGTCCCACCTCGATGCCATAGGAGCGATCTGCCCCCCCAGGCTGTACCTGGTGCAAGAAGATGATGCGATCTTGCAATTCCTTGACCACCACCTGAAAGTTGGCCACGTTGGGCAGCAAGGTCTCCAGTTGGTTGAGCTCGTGGTAGTGGGTGGCAAAGACAGTACGGGCGCGCACCTGAGTGGCCAGGTATTCCGCCACCGCCCAGGCAATGGAAAGGCCATCGAAGGTAGCGGTGCCGCGGCCAATCTCGTCCAGCAGCACCAAGGAGCGCTCGCCGGCGTGGTTGAGGATGTTGGCGGTCTCGTTCATTTCCACCATGAAGGTGGACTGGCCGGTAGCCAGATCGTCCACAGCGCCAATGCGGGTAAATACGCGGTCGCAGAGGCCCAACTCTGCCCGCCGCGCGGGGACAAAGCTGCCCATCTGGGCCAGGATTTGGATGAGCCCAATTTGCCGCAGGTAAGTGGACTTGCCGGACATGTTGGGCCCGGTGAGGACGATCAAATCGGGGCCGTGGGGGGATCCCAGCTGCACCGAGTTGGGGACAAATAGGCCCTGAGGCAGGGATTTTTCCACCACCGGGTGGCGACCCTCCTCGATGATCAGCCGGCGGTCTTCGGTGATTACGGGACGGGTGTAGCCCTGCTGCACGGCCACTTCCGCCAGGCCAAACAGAGCATCGACGGCAGCCAGGGTCTGGGCCACTTGGCGGATGGCTTCGGCCCGGGATCCTGCCTCTTGGCGCAACTGCACAAACAGCTCGTATTCCCGCTGGTTGATGTCGGTTTGGGCTGTGAGGATGCGGGCCTCTTTTTCTTTGAGCTCGGGGGTAATGAACCGCTCTTCGTTGGTCAGGGTTTGCTTGCGGATGTACTCTTTGGGGACTTGGTGGGCCTTGGCGCGGCTGATGCTGAGGTAGTAGCCGAAGGCCTTGTTGAAGCCCACCTTGAGAGTGGGGATCCCAGTGCGGTCGCGCTCGCTTTTTTCCAACTGGGCAACCCACTGGCGGTCTTGCTCCACCTGCTGCCGCAGCCTGTCCAGCTCGGGATCCACGCCGGCTCGGATGAGGCCCCCCTCGGTGAGCACAGGGGGAGGGGAGGGCAGGAGGGTGTGCTCGATACGTTGGCCCAGCTCAACCAGGGCGGGATCCACCTGTTGCAGGCTTTGCAAGAGGGGAGTCTTGGCTTCCCCCACCAGCTCGGCCAACTGGGGCAGTTTGCCCAAGGAGGATCCCAAGGCCACCATCTCGCGCGGGTTGGCGGTGCCCGATCCGACGCGGTTGGCCAGCCGCTCCAGGTCGTACAGAGAGTCCAGAAGGGATCCCAGGCGGGCCCGCAGAGAAGGGTTTTCCAAAAGCTCTTGGATGGTGTCTTGGCGAAGGCGGATTTGCTCTAGATCCCGCAAAGGCTGCATTAGCCAGCGCCGCAAAGTGCGCCCCCCCATGGCTGTACGGCTGTGATCCAGCACCCAGAGCAGGGATCCGACAAAGGATCCCTCGCGGATGGTCTGGGTCAGCTCCAAGTTGCGGCGGGTTTGGGGATCCAAGATGAGGTAGTCCGTGAGCTGGTAGGTGCGAGGGGGACGCAGGAGCGGATGGCCCCCCTGAGGAGAGGGCTGCACTAGGTTCTTTTGCGTCTCCTCCAAATAGTGCAACAGCCCCCCCGCCGCTCGAATAGCTAGGGGCAGCCCCTCGCAGCCCAATCCCTCCAGAGAGCGCAGGCCGTAGGTTTGCATTAGGTTCTCCCGCGCCACCGCCAACTCGAAAGGCTCCGCTGGGCGCAGCGTATAGGCGTACTGGCCGGGTAGCCCCAAAGGCCCTTGGGGATCCCCGGGCCGCAGTAGACCCAGGCCCAGTCCCTCCTCGGTGGGCAGCAGGATCTCCGCCGGCTGCAGCCGCGCCAGTTCCTGCTCCAGAGGCTCTTGCCCCTCGCTTTGACACACCCAGAACTCGCCGGTGGAGACATCCGCGTAGGCCAGGCCCCAGCGGCAGGGAGCTTGCCTTGATCCTTTGAGCTGCACAATGGCCGCCAGGTAGTTATTCTGCCGCGCCTGCAGCAGCTCTTCTTCGAGGACGGTGCCAGGGGTGATCACCCGCGTCACTTCCCGCCGCACCAAGCCTTTGGCCTGATCCGCCGGCTCCATCTGGTCGCAGACGGCCAGGGCATAGCCTTTGGCCACCAACTGAGCCGCATAGCGGTCAAAGGCGTGGTAAGGGATCCCGCACATGGGCACCCGTCCTATGGCCCCTGCCTCCCGCCCGGTGAGCACCAGCTCCAGCTCCCGCGACACCACTTCCGCGTCCTGGAAAAACATCTCGTAGAAATCCCCTAGGCGGTAGAGCAAGATGGCGTGGGGATACTGCCGCTTCAGCTCTACGTAGTGCTGCATCATGGGGGTGAGCAGGGCGGGATCCACCTCTAAGGCATCCCAAGTAGGCTCGGCGGAAGAACTCATGGCATCAAAACGTGGGCCAGCAATGGGCTGAAGGTTCGGAGTCTAGCCAACTCGGGCCGACCAGCTTGGGCCATTCTAGATCCAGGTCTAGATGAAGTTTGAGACGTTTCCCCAGCCCTTCTCCCCTGATTCCCATTTCGCGGTTGGTTGCCATGACCTCGCTCAGGGTAGTTGGATCCCCCCTGAGGTAAGTCTGAATGGCTGGGCAGAGGCGCTGCCCGGTCTTGTCCAAAAGCCCTGAAGCGCAAGAGGGAGAAATTTAGGCACAAGCTATTGAAACTGACTTGCAACATCCAAGAAGCCTTGCTATTCTAGCGACTACGTTTTGTTGAGTTTGACTTTCAATAAAGCTCGGGAGGGAGGCCTGGCCAACTTGGCTGAGTTTTCTATCCTGCCCTTGCGGGCGGAGGGGGTTTCTTGGCCTCAGAAGGCTCTCTTCCTGGGCAAAGCTCGAGAGGTTTTCCCGGTGCTGGTCGATCGCGAGTGTCCGTATACAGAGGTTGAGGGGGGCAGAGGCTGGGGGCAAAGAAAGCGGCTGCTCTCGCCAATCGGTTTGACCTGTTTGCTATTGAGTTTCATTTTCCTAGTACTTTTGGTCTCGATTGCTTTGGGATCCGTTCCCATGACTTTCCCAGAACTCTGGCAAGCCCTGTGGGGGCAGGGGGATCCCATTCGGCAGACGATTGTTTGGCAGTTGCGGCTGCCGCGGGCGCTCTTGGCCCAGTTGCTGGGGGCGGCTCTGGGGATGGCAGGGGCCCTGTTGCAGGGGATGCTGGGCAATGGGCTGGCGGATCCCTACCTGCTGGGCATTTCGGCGGGGGCGGGCCTGGCGGCGGTGGGGTTGCTCACCTTGGGAGAGTGGACGGCTTGGGTGCCCCTGGCCGCTTGGGTGGGCGGGGTGCTGACTACCGTGTTGGTGTACGGGTTGGCGCGTACTCCCTCGGGACTGGCGGTGGAGCGGCTGATCTTGGCGGGGGTGGCCGTCAGCGCCCTGTTTGGGGCCATTAGCTCCACCTTGTTGTTGATGGCAGATGACCGGGTGCAGGTGGCTCTCACCTGGTTGATCGGCAGCTTGAGCGGGCGGGGCTGGCCAGAGGTGCAGGTGGCCGGGGCGTATATCCTGGTCGGCTTGGGATTGGGATGGGGGCAGGCGCGGGCTTTAAACCTGCTGAGCTTGGGGGAAGAGATGGCAGTGAGCTTGGGGATCCCTCTGGCGCGGACGCGGGTGGTGATTGGTCTGGTGGCGGCTTGGCTGGCGGCAACCGCTGTCAGTGTGGGGGGGGTGATCGGCTTTGTCGGTTTGGTGGTGCCCCACATGGTGCGGCAGGGGGTGGGATCCGATTACCGCTGGCTGTTGCCCCTTTCTGCCTTGGCAGGGGCGACCCTGCTGAGCGGTGCCGACATCCTGAGCCGTTTGGGCCCGATAGAGCTGCCGGTGGGGATTGTCACCGCTGTGATGGGGGCTCCCTTTTTCGGCTGGCTGCTGCGGCAGCAGGGGGCGGGGCGATGAGAGAGCCCATCCTGCAGGTCGAGGACTTGAGCGGGGGCTACGGATCCCGGACGGTGGTGCGACAGGTGAGCTTCAGCGTGCAACAGGGGGAATGGCTGAGCATTGTCGGCCCCAATGGTTCCGGCAAATCGACGGTGCTGCGACTGTTGAGTCGGGTTCTGATTCCCCAAGCTGGGCGCGTGTACTTGGGCGGTCGGGATCTGCACGCTCAACTCACTCCAAAGCAGGTGGCCCGGCAGTTGGCTCTTTTGCCCCAGCAGCAGCGGCTCCCGGCAGGGCTAACGGTGCGGCAATTGGTGAGTCTGGGGCGTTCTCCCCACCAGCCCTGGTGGGCGTGGCAGTTGACGCCGGCGGATCGGCAGCGGGTGGAGTGGGCTCTGGAGCAAGCAGGACTGGGATCCCTGGCGCTGCGGCGGGTGGAAACCCTTTCGGGGGGCGAGCGGCAACGGGCTTTTCTGGCGTTGGCTTTGGTGCAGGAGCCGCAGGTGTTGCTGTTGGATGAGCCCACCACCTTTTTGGATCTGCGCCACCAACTGGAGCTGCTGGAGCTGTTGCAACGGCTGAAGCAGGAGCAGGGCCTGACGGTAGTTACGGTGCTGCACGACCTGAATTTGGCCATTCGCTACAGCGAGCAGATTGCCTTGCTGGGATCCGGCCAGATGCAGGCCCTGGGGTCTCCCTTGGCGGTGTTGACCCCCAGCCGGGTGCGACAGGTGTTTGGCCTGGAGGTGGAGTGGATCTCGACTCCGGTAGGGCCACAGCTTTGCCCCCTGCGCAGCACAGCTCCAGCGGCAGCAAGGCTCCTCTCCCTGCCGGTGTCAGGGTGCTGAGGGAGGGTTTGTCCGGTTTTGCAGTGAATTTTCCCTGTTGTGGATTTCGAGGAGCATGAGAGGTTATGCGCGTGAACGGTCGTTGGTGGCGGGTGGTGAGTTTGGGGTTGAGTTTGGGAGTGGGCTGGGGATCCCTGTCCCAGGCTCAGCCCAATGCCCGGATCCCTGATTCGACAACTCCGCCGCTGTTGGCCCAGGCCACCCCTGCACCGACCACCCTGCCAGAGCAGATTAGGGAGCTGGAGGCGCAAATCGAAGCTGCCCGCCAGCGGGGGGATCAGGCAGAGGTGGAGCGGCTACAGGCCGAACTTCGGGCTCTCCAGCAGGAAGGCACGCCGATCTTTAACCTGCAACAGGTCACCGTAACCGGTACTCGCACCGAGCGCACCTTGGCCGACTCGCCCGCCAGCATTACCGTCATCGACCGGGAGCGGTTGCGGCGGGAGCTGGTTCAAAACATTCAGGATCTGGTGCGCTACGAGCCGGGGGTGAGCGTGCGGCGCAGCGTTCGCTACGGCCTGCAGGACTTCAACATCCGCGGCCTCGACGCCAACCGGGTGTTGATCCAGGTGGATGGGATCCGCCAGCCGGAGCGATTTTCCTTCGGCCCCTTCACCATTGGCCGGGATACCTTTGAGCTGGAGACCCTGAAAACTGTAGAAATTATCCGCGGCCCCGCCTCCACCCTCTACGGCAGCGACGCGCTGGGGGGTGTGGTGACCTATACCACCCTGGATCCAGCCGATCTGCTGGGGGAACGGGACAGCCATGTGGGCCTGTCCAGCCAGTACGACAGCAAAAACCAAGGGTACGTCAACACCCTCAGCTTGGCGGGTCGGCAGGATAACTTAGAGGCCCTGCTCATCTACACTCGCCGCGACGCCAGAGAGCCGGATATTAAAGCGGATCCCAGTTTCAAGGATCGGCAGACGGTGGAGGGAGACAATGTTCTGGCCAAGCTGGTCTATCGCTTCAGTCCCTTTGACAGCCTCACCCTGACGGCGGAATACTTCCACAACCGCACCACCACCACCTTTTCGCCCCGCAACCTGGATCCCGGCATCCGCTTTTTCAGGGAGAGCATTGAGACCGAGCGCAGCCGCCTCAGCTTGGAATATCGCTACGCCAACCCCGATACCCCCGCTTTTGAGCTGGCCACCGTCCAGATCTACTACCAGCCGGCCCGCACCCAGGAGCCCAGCGTGGAAGAACGCACCCTCACGGTACAAGGTCGGCCCGTGCCTGTGCGTCGGGATACCTTCAACGAGCTGGTCAGCAACATTCTGGGAGCCAGCGTACAGGCCCAGAGCCGCTTCCAAACCGGGGATCTCTCCCACCGCTTGGTGTATGGAATGGAGATCTCCACCACCCGCAACGAACGTCCCCGCAACCGCTTCCAAACCAACCTGCTGACCGGGGCAGTCACCCAAAACATCCCCCCGGACACTTTTCCCACCAAAGATTTTCCCGACTCCGATACCGTGCGCTTTGGGCTGTATTTGCAAGATGAGATCGACTTTGGGGGCGGCAACTTTACCCTCATCCCCGGCATCCGCTACGACACCTACCGCCTCACCCCCAGCCCTGACGAAGCCTTCTTGAAAAGTGGGGCAGAAGCCGCCAGCCTGTTTGCCGATGCCATTTCTCCCAAGGTGGGCCTGGTGTGGAGGATTAATCCCAACCTCACCTTTACGGCCCAGTACAACACCGGTTTTCGGGCCCCTCAGTACAACGAAATCAACAGCGGCTTCACCAACCTGGTCAGCCCCTTCTTCCGCTACCGCACCCTTTCCAATCCCAACTTGCGACCGGAAACCAGCCAAGGCTTTGAAGTGGGGTTGCGGGGGATCTACCCCCAGGCCAGCTTTAGCTTGGCCGCCTACTACAACACCTACAACGACTTTATCGAGGCTTTCCGGGCGGTGGGATCCGAGCCTTCACCCCCCGGCCCGCCAGGGAGCCCGCCACCTCCACCGGTGACTCTCTTTCAGAGCCAGAACGTCAGTCGGGCCCGCATCTATGGTGTAGAAGCCACCGGGCAGTACTTCTTCAGCCCCGATTTGACCGGCTGGAGCCTCAATGGCAGCTTTGCCTGGGCGGTGGGGGATAACCTCACCGAAAACAAACCCCTCCTTTCCATTGAGCCACTGACGGCAGTACTGGGACTGCACTACGACGATCCCAGCCAGATCTGGGGAGCCAGGTTGGTGGCCACGCTGGTGGCGGATCCCCGCGACCCGCAACGGGAGGTAGTGCAACCGAACCCCAACGCTCCACCTCAAATTCCGTTTGTGCCCAAGGGCTACACCGTGGTGGATCTGCTGGGCTACTACAACCTGGACGACAACTGGCAATTGAATTTCGGGGTGTTCAATCTCTTTGATGAAAAGTATTTTCTCTACTCCGAAACCCGCTCTCTCTTTGTCGGCCCTGAAGTGGAACGGCGGGCCCAGCCGGGACGGCATGCTGCGCTCAGTTTTTCCACCCGGTTTTAGGGGCCAAGACCTGAGGCCGTGTTTACTCTGGATCCTGCTCTAACCGATGCTTGCCGAGCCACCTGCCCGCACCCCCAAGGGATCCCTCTCTCTTCTTCGGAAGTCCTGTCCCCAGCTTTTGTGGCGACTGCAGGGGTGGTATTGGCAGCAGGCGGGCATGGCCTGGGAGGCGGGGCTGGCTTGGTTGGCGTTGTGGCTTTGGGCTGGCGCAAGAGAGAGCGGCTGGCTGGAGTGTGCCGAGGAGCTGCTGCAAGAGGCTTGGGTGGCCGGCTATAGCTGGGCTGCCCTCTGGACAGCTTGCCAGGAGGGGGAAGATCCGCCGGGGACCGTCCTCCACCTGCGAGCCAGGGATCCCCGACCGCTGCGCCGGGAGGGGTTGATTTCCCTCCTCTTGCACCTGATGGCGCTGCTGGGGCTGGCTTGGTGGGGATCCCGGCCTTTATCAGACGCAGAACTCTGGATCCCAGTCACGCTTTTGCTGGAGGACCCCGAGCCACAGTTGCTCGAACCGGATTCAGAATCCATAGAATCTCTCCCACCAGAGCCAACAGCAGAGCCGCCCGGCCCGGCCCCGGAATCGCCCCCTGCAGACGATCTATCCCCACCGGAGCCTGTGCCCCAAGAGATCGAGATGCCAGCCATCCCGGAGGCTGAATCTTTGCTGGCCCTGCAAACTCCGACCCCTACACCCATTCCCACGGCAAAGCCAGAACCCACCCCTACTCCTCCACTGACCCCATTACCGACAGCCACCCCGCAACCCACTCCTCCGCCACAACAGCCCACCCCAACTCCGGCGGTTACCCCCACCTCTACAGCGACTCCACTCACCTCCGCCCCGGTTACCTCAAGCACCCCTCTGCCCCGCTTTACCCCCTTGATCCAAGGGATCCGTTCCAGCGTAAAGACTGCTGCCGCTCCGCCTTCCCCCGGCAGCGAGAGCAGATTGGGGCCAAGGGATCCTGAAACTGGGACACCTGGCGGTATAGGTGCAGCCCAACCCCATTCCTCTGCCCCAACACCTGCCACCCCCAGTTCCTCCCCACCGACAGTGGCTGCCAACCCCCAGCCGGACATCCTGGCCCGCCCGATCCCCGGTCGCAATCCTCCGCCCCCCTACCCTCCTCAAGCTCGCCGTCTCGGCCAACAGGGGCAGGTGCTGCTGCGGGCCAAGGTCAATGCCCAGGGGCAGGTGCAGCAGGTGGAGATCGTCTCTTCCAGTGGGTTTCCCGCCCTGGATAGGGCAGCGCAGGAGGCGGTGCAGCGGTGGGAATTCAGCCCGGCCTTGAGAAACAACGCCCCCATCGAGTCTTGGGTGGTGGTGCCCATCCAGTTCACCCTCAATTGATTGCTGTTTGGGAATTGTTTTGGAGCATGACTCTAGTCAATAATAAGCTCAACTATACTGAAAATAATGTATAATATGTTCAGTACGGATTACTACCAGTTGATCTTTCTGTTTA
>NZ_JBSSAC010000021.1:0-45420 GCF_054058315.1 Thermostichus sp. MS-CIW-40 | reverse complement strand
CGCCTGAAATTCCGAAACTTAGCTGTCCTCTGGGGCCGCTAGGGATTGGGATAAAGCCCGCACCCTGCGCATAGCGCGGGTGTCGGGTAGTTTACTTTTATCGGACTGGCGGTTGGGGATCCTCGCTTTGCAGGCGGAGAATTTCGGCCTCAATGCGCTGTTGCAAAGCTTTGCCCTCTTCGGAGCGGATCAAGAGTGTAATGCGGTTGTAGTCGGGCACAGTCATACCGTGGCGAGTGATGATCTCGGTCGCGGTGCGGATGAATTCTCGCCGGATTTGATCTTTGCTGGCTGGGTCGTTTGTGGCTTGGGAGCGCTTTTGGGCCTCTTGCCGGTGGGGCTCCATCTCCAAGACGATACGGGCGTACATTGTTACCTGCTCATCGCTCAACACCACAGAGGTGGTGGGGGTTTGAGCCACGGCCAGAGAGACAGTGAGCACAGGGATCCAAGTGCAAACCCAGATCAAACCCACCAGCCCTTTTTGGACCACGCTTTGGATTGGAAATGCCGTCCACCGTCTCCGACTTGCTTTGCCTGACACCGCTGATGTCTCCCCACCCGCCAACTGTTGCTCAGGTTGCCTAGGGTTTTTGTGAGCTTTCGGCCCCACGCCGGTTCAACACTCTGATGAACCCCGCGGGCTTCGATCCTATCTGCTCCTCTCTGTGAAAGCCCAGGGCGTCGTCCACGCTGACAACTGAGCTTGCTTTTCCATTTAACCGAAAACTGGTCTTTAGGTTCCAGTTCCAGTCCCTTTCCAGCCTATCTGACCCCCAGAAGGGAGTGGCCTCTGGGATAATGGGGATGAATTGTTGGTTATTGCCCCTATGCATTTGGAACGTCGCCCGGTTTTCCCGTTTACGGCCATCGTTGGCCAAGAGGAGATGAAATTGGCCTTGCTCCTCAACGTGATCGACCCGCGCATTGGCGGAGTGCTGATCATGGGGGATCGCGGCACGGGCAAATCCACCACCATCCGCGCTTTGGCCGACCTGCTGCCCCAGATCGAGGTGGTGAAAGGGGATCCCTTCAACAGCCACCCGCGGCAGCGGGACTTGATGAGCGATCAAGTGTGGGAGCGCCTGCAGGCGGGAGAAACGCTGGAAAGCACTTGGATCCAGGTGCCGATGGTGGATCTGCCCTTGGGGGCAACAGAAGACCGAGTGTGTGGCACTCTCGACATTGAGCGGGCCTTGGCTCAGGGGGTGAAGGCTTTTGAGCCAGGGCTACTAGCCAAGGCCAATCGAGGCATCCTTTACGTGGATGAAGTCAATTTGCTGGATGACCACTTGGTGGATGTGTTGCTGGATGCGGCGGCCTCAGGCTGGAACACCGTGGAACGGGAGGGCATTTCCATTCGTCATCCGGCTCGGTTTGTGCTGGTGGGATCCGGCAACCCGGAAGAGGGGGAATTGCGGCCTCAACTGCTGGATCGCTTTGGCATGTTCGTCCAGATCGAAACGGTGCGAGATGCTGCCCTGCGGGTGCGGATCGTGGAGGAGCGCAGCCAGTTCGACGCCGATCCCCAGGCTTTTTTGGCCAAGTATGCCGATTCCCAGCAGCGCCTGCGGGAACGCATCGAAAAAGCCCAACATCTTTTGCCCACCGTGGCAGTGGATCCCGATTTGCGCTTGAAGATCTCCGGAGTATGTGCGGCTTTGGAGGTGGATGGGCTGCGCGGAGACATTGTCACCAACCGGGCTGCCAAGGCCCTGGCGGCTTTGGAAGGGCGGAGCGAGGTCACCGTCGCCGATATCCGTCGGGTGATCAGCCTGTGTTTGCGTCACCGCCTGCGCAAGGATCCCTTGGAAACCATCGACTCCGGCTACAAGGTGGAAAAAGCCTTCAGCGAAGTGTTCCAGGTGAGCTTGGAGAGCGCCGCCTAGCCCTCACCCCCCAGCCCCTCTCCCAGGGGGAGTGTGCCCTCACCCCCCAGCCCCTCTCCCAGGGGGAGAGGGGAGTAGGGTGGCTGCTAGCTTGTCGGCAATGGCGGCAATCCAGGCTTGCTCCTGCCGGCTGAAGCTGCGTGGAGTATCGCTCCCCAAAATCAAGCACCCTCGCTGGCCGATGGGCTGGCACAGCACGGCCTGGGATCCGGGGGGCAACAGGCCATCGAACTCGGCGCGGGCCGGGAACAGCTTGAGATCCACCAAATACACGGGCCGCCCCGTCTGCAAGACCCGCTGTAAAACGCTCTTGGGCTGAATGGAGGGCATCTGGCCGGGGGTGGCTAGGATCCCCCGTTGCAGGAGGGTTCGCCCACCCACCCAGATCACCACGGTGCGGGCGGCGGTGGTGCTGAGCAGGGTATGGGAGGCCCAAGCCAGCTCCAGTTTCTCGCTTTCGGAAAGATCGGGATGCCAATCACAGCCGGGGATCCCCTGCAGGGGGGCCGTTTGGGGTGGAAGAGGCTGGATCTGCTGCCACAGCAGGCCGGTCAGGATCAAAACGGCGCTGAGGAGGATCCCCAAGGCATCTGAACGGGACTGGCTGGTGAGCAATTCCGGCGTAAAGGCCAGTCGATTAATAACCAAAAGGACGCTGCCCAAAAGGCCGGTCACCAGAGGCAGCCGCCTCACCCAGCGATTGGGATCCCTGGGGGCTGGGGTGGGTTCAACCGTCAAGGCAGGCTAGGCATAACCTAGAGGAAGTAACGGGAGAGAAGGGAGAAGCTCTTTCCTCTCTGCTCCCTTGAAGATTAAAGAACTGAAGTTCAGTATAAAGCCAACTCAGAGACGGCTCCAAATGCCAAGGCGCTCCTGCTGGGCTTTTTCTTGTAGGCCACCGTAGTAGCTGTCGTACTTGATGTTGTGGCTGTAGGGGACGATACGGGCCAGGCCATTGCGCACCAACATGGCGTTCATCTGATGGCCTTCTAACCAGACATAGGCCTCCACCAAGCCCGTAGCATCTACGTTGCGCAGCAGCTTATCCCCTTCCAGCTTGACGGTGCGGTAGAGGATGCGCTCCCGCATCAGTTCAATGGCTTGCTGGTAATAGGGGTTTTCTTCCGGGCTGAGACCCTCGATCCCGGCCAACCGGATTAGGCGCATCTTCTGTTCCCCTTCGATTTGCACCACTAGGGTGTCGCCGTTGACCACCCGCACCACAACCGCATCTGGGTAGCGATCGAAGCGGTGGTTGTCGAAGTAGAACCGGGTATCGGGAACGACCCGGGGCTCTCCAAACCCGTGGCTGGGAAGGACGGGTATGGCCAGAAGCAATCCCAATGCAGCAGAGCCGAGAGCAATACGCTGGAACATGACCTTAATTCCCCACTTTGGACGCAGCCCCCTCTTCTTTTCCCGCCGGGGAGTTTCCGGTGGCAACGCTCAAAGTGTAATGGTAGCGGCAACTCTCCAGAAAACAATCCCACCGCAGATTTGAATTGGCCAGCAGTAGATCCGCCGTTGGTTGGGTTGCCCAAGGCTCCCAGGCGACTGAGCCATTCCTGCTCGCTTTTCTTCAGTTCCCCGGCTCTCCCCGCAGTTGCTGGGCAAATTTGTCGGCGAACTTGTCGCTGTCGAAGCGAGCCTGCGCGTTTTGAATGGCTTGGTGAATGCGCCGCTCGGTCGCGTCCGTGGTGCGGAGCACTTTGCACCCATCTCGGGTGTGGGTATTTGGGGTATAGCCGGGCTGAGGGTAAAAGCTTGGAAGCCCTTCTCTACTCTAAGCCTTGAATCACGTTTTTCTTTCTGCTTCTCCCAAGGCGGCTCCGGCGGTCGTTGCCAAGGTATTAAAAGTTCCACGGCTCCTGCTCTCTTTGGGAGACATTCTGAACTCAAAAAGAGGCTCTGGGGTGGTTATTTGTAGAACCCAAGCTACTACGCGGGTACAGCGGGGCAAGTTTCCGGAGAGGTTATCAAGCGCTACACAGAGGCTCAGAAGACAGAGCAAGGGGGCGATTGAGTCCCTTTGGTCACACTCAAGGCTCATATCCATGCTGGCTTACAAGCTGAGGCAGTTTTGAGGGACGCTCTGTAGCTGCTGTCAACCTGCCGTGAACCTAGGACCGCTGAGATAAACGATGATAAAAACAGCAGCTGCTGTTAACCCTCCGGAGTTCGAAGCCTAGGGATCCCCTCCATGACTTCCCAGATTCAGCCCTGCACACGCGAACAGATCTTGAATGGAATGGGCATCACCACCCTGTTTTCGGCTCTCATTGTGGGTCTCTGGATCTGGCTGGGATCCTCCTTTCCCGTGCCGTTTCGCTGGGATCCCCTAGCCTTGGCGTGGGGGGCAGGGCTGGGACTGGGGGTGGCTCTGCTCAGCGGCGGGGTTTACCGGCTCTGGCCAGCCTATCGTCGGGCAGCCACTGCCTACTTACACTGGGTGGCGGATCCCTTGCAGTGGGGAGATATCCTTTGGGTGGGCCTGCTGCCGGGCTGGAGCGAGGAATGGCTGTTTCGCGGTGTGCTGCTGTCAGCTCTGGTGGCCAGCCCCTTAGGGTGGACAGGCGGGATCCTGCTGAGCGGCCTCTTGTTTGGCGCCTTGCATTGGCTGGGATGGCAGGGCTGGCCCTATGCCGTCTGGGCCAGCGGGGTTGGTATCCTCATGGGGATTGGCTTGTGGCTGTCGGGAAACCTGTTGGTCACCATTGTCGCCCACACCCTTGTCAACTGGATTGGGGTTTGTGCCTGGAAATGCTTTTTCTCTCAAGCGGAGCCCTGAAGGATGCAGTTTTCCTGCTCCCCTCTTCCCTTATGGGAAAGGGGTTGCCTGTAAGCAGCGCAGAACCTTGGGCAAGTGCCGCAAATTGAGCTTAACTTACTTGTCGATGCCTTCCTGTCAATGCCCCACCGAGATCTCCTACAACTAGTTTGGGGATCCTTCCCATGGCTGCGCGTGGGGCGATCCTTGCTGCTGGTCGGGCTGGTGGTGTACGGCTACCTGCTCTGGCTGGGCTGGTTTCAATCGGAGCGGCTGATCTTTCTGCCCCAGCCCGCCAGCTATCGAGATGGGGACGCCATTCTCAAGCTCACGACCTCTGATGGGCTGCAGATTTCAGCGGTATATCTGCCCAATCCGGCTGCTGCTTATACCCTCCTCTACAGCCATGGCAACGCCGAAGACTTGGGGGATATCTTGCCCCGCCTGGTGGGCCTGCAGCAGGCCGGGTTTGCCGTCTTGGCCTACGACTACCGCGGTTACGGCACCAGCGAAGGGATCCCTTCCGAGGCCGGCGCTTACAAAGATATCGAGGCCGCTTACACTTACCTAGTTGCCCAAGGGATCCCGCCGGAGCGGATCTTGGTCTATGGAAGATCAGTAGGGGGCGGGCCCTCGGTTTACCTGGCAGCGCAAAAACCAGTGGGCGGCCTGATCCTGGAATCTACTTTCGTGACTGCCTTCCGCGTCTTGACGCGCATCCCGCTGCTACCTTTCGATCGCTTCGACAACCTCAGCCGCATGGCCAAGATCAATTGCCCGCTGCTAATTTTGCACGGTACCCAGGATCGTCTAATCCCCTTCTGGCATGCTGAAGCCCTTTACCAAGCAGCACGGGATCCCAAACGCTTGGTGCCTATCGAAGGGGCCGGTCACAACAATTTGCTGGAAGTGGCCGGAGAGCGCTATGTCCCCATCCTGCACCAATTCGTGGCCGAGCTGGTGGATCCCCATGTCGTCTTCCCTCAGTAGCGGCTTAGGTGAGGACAATCTTAAAATCACCTGCAATCCGCTCGGAAAATCGGGGTTTATGTGGCAAGATCAAGAGGGATCGGATCGAAGGATTCGGATCCCTGTCTCACCGGATTGAACCCTTTTACGGAGGATCAAGAGCGTATGTCTCTCCGACTTGGCGATACTGCTCCCAATTTCACGCAAAAGTCTACCCACGGCGAAATCGATTTCTACTCTTGGGCCGGGGATAGCTGGGTGGTGTTGTTCTCTCACCCCGCCGACTACACGCCGGTCTGCACCACGGAGCTAGGCACTGTTGCGAAGCTGATGCCCGAATTTGAAAAGCGGGGTGTGAAGGTGATCGCCCTCAGTGTGGACGATGTGGACTCCCACGTCGGCTGGGTGAAAGACATCGAGGAAACCCAGAACACCACCCTGAACTATCCCATCTTGGCGGATGCAGACCGCAAGGTTTCTCAGCTCTACGACATGTTGGATCAAACCAACATCAACCAAGAAGGGCTGCCCCTGACGGTGCGCTCGGTGTTCATCATCGATCCCAACAAGAAGATACGCCTCATTCTTACCTACCCGGCCAGCACAGGCCGCAACTTCGACGAGCTCCTGCGGGTGATCGATGCCCTACAGCTGACGGATAAGTATAACGTTGTCACTCCCGCCGACTGGAAAGACGGTGACGATGTTATCATCCCGCCTTCGTTGAAAGATCCGGAATTGCTGAAAGAAAAGTTCCCGAAAGGCTATCAGGAAATTAAGCCTTATTTGCGGGTCACCCCTCAGCCTAATAAGTAGTAAAAGCCCGAACACCAACTTTGACGGGCGCTTGAGAAGGGATCCCTTCGTCGGGTAAAGCTGGGATCCTTTTGGTCTGGATCCCCTTATCGGGGATCCTTTTTACTGTTCGGGGAAAGAAGCCGCCTCTGCTGCTTTTTTGGCCAGCTCATCTACTGTGAAGTAGCGATGAAATTTATCCGTCACGCGCAACCAAGGGGAACGGCAGCCTTCTTTGCGATAGCGGGTCACAAAGCCTTTTTCTACCAGCTCTGCCACGTGCTGATAAGCACCTTGGCCGCGCAACTCCACCAACTCCGCCTGCGAGAGCGGGCCACGCAGAATGATTGTAGCCAGGGTACGGGTAGCACCCACCCCAATTTCAGGGGGTAAAAGCTGGTTGGCCAGCTCCAAAAACGGCTCCCGCAACTGCAGGGCAAACCCTTCCCCCACCTGTAGGACTTCCAGGGCAGAATCGCGATGGGCATAGTCTTCCATTAATTCCAGCAGCGCATCGTAGGCTTCGTCGCGACTGCAATGGGCCAACTGGGCCAGGGCGGATAGCTCCAGGGGCTGCCCTTTTAAGTAGAGGATCGCTTCGATCTGATTTTTCAGGGCCAAGACACGCTCCCTCTGACCTTGCCTTTCCGCCAACAAGGGATGCGAAATCGACTTAAGAGAACGCGGGGCCATTGCAACAAGGGATCCGCTCAACTTGCTCCGTAGCATAGCAGCAGTTCTAGGCTGAGGGATCCCTTGGCCAAGCGGGCCGGATCCATCCTCGCCTTCGAGCTAGAACCCTACCCCTGATGCCACCACCATCACCACCACCGCTGCAAAGATAATCAAAGCGTAAAACTGGGCCTTGCCGCTCTCCAGGTATTTCATCGCCTCGCCGCTCACCATGGTCACCAAGCCCGTCAGGTTGACCACACCATCCACAATGCGGCTGTCCACCTCCAGCGCCTCCCGTGCCACGAAGCGGGTGCCCTGCACAAAGACTCGCTCATAGAGGTCGTCAATGTACCACTTGTTGAGGGAGAAGTAGTAGAGCGGCTGCAGGCTTTGGGGGAAGGTGCCCGGGTCGATGCGCTTTTGCCAGTAGATCAAGCTGGCCAAGGTGATGCCGATCAGCCCAATGCCCACGGAACTACCCGCCATGATTAGAAACTCTGCCCAATCGAAATGGCCCGCCAGCACCTCCTGCCACTCTGCTGCCACCAGCGGTAAAATCGAGCCTGCCTCTGCTACAGACTCAGCCGGCGGGTGGATGAAAGCTTCAAAGAAGTTGGCAAAAGGGGTGCCCACCAGGCCAATCAGCACAGAAGGGATGGCCAGAGCCAACAGCGGGAAGGTCATCGACCAAGGGGACTCATGGGGCTCTGAGGCATGGGCATCTCCGTCGTGCAGGTTTTCGTGGGCTTCAGGATGGCTGCTGGGCTGGGGTTTTTCTTGAATGTTCATGGCTCCAGGGCCAAAGGCCGGTTGTTTCCCCGCAAAAACGTAGGCAAAAGCTGGCACAGGACGGCCCTGGCTGATGGCCACCTCCTGCCGCAGTCTCAGGTTGGTGCCGCGAAACTCCCCTTCAAAGGTGAGGAAATAGATGCGAAACATGTAGAAGGCAGTGATGCCGGCGGTGAGGAAGCCCACCCCCCACAAAGCTGGGTTCCGTTCGAAAACAGCGCCCAAGATCTCATCCTTAGACCAAAAGCCGGCGAAGGGCGGGATCCCACAAATGGCCAACGTGCCGATCAAAAACGTGATGGCCGTAACCGGCATGTATTTGCGCAACCCCCCCATCAGGCGCATGTCTTGGGCCAAAACCGGGTCATGGCCGACCACCGCTTCCATGCCGTGGATAACTGAGCCAGAGCACAAAAAGAGCATCGCCTTAAAGTAGGCGTGGGTCATCAGGTGAAACAGGCCCGCCCCATAGGCGCCGCACCCCATGGCCATGACCATGTAGCCCAGCTGGGAAATGGTGGAGTAGGCCAAGCCTTTTTTGATGTCGTTTTGGGTGATGGCAATGGTGGCCCCCAAGAAGGCTGTGCCCGCCCCCGTCCAGGCGATGATGTCCATGGCCACCGGGATCCCTTCCAGCACCGGGAACATGCGGGCCAAGAGGAATACCCCAGCCGCCACCATCGTGGCTGCGTGGATGAGAGCGGAAATGGGCGTGGGGCCCTCCATGGCATCCGGCAACCACACATGCAGCGGGAACTGGGCCGACTTGGCCACCGGCCCCAAGAACACCAACACCGCAAACAGGGCAATCAAGCTGCTGCTCACTGCCCCGCTAGCCAGCATCTCCTGCAGATTGCGCCCGATCTCGTCAAACGCGAAGGTACCGGAAATCCAGTAAAAACCTAAGATGCCCAACAGCAGGCCGAAATCTCCCACCCGGTTGACCACAAACGCCTTTTGCGCTGCTTCTGCCGCTGCCTGCCGGTCGTGCCAAAAGCCAATGAGCAGGTAGGAGCACATCCCCACCAGCTCCCAGAAGATATAGATCTGCACCAGGTTGGGGCTGACCACCAAGCCCAGCATCGAGGAGCTAAATAAGCTCAGGTAGGCGTAGAAACGCACATAGCCGGGATCGTGGGCCATGTAGCCATGGGAGTAGATCTGCACCAAAAAGGCCACCGTGGTCACCACCACCAGCATCATGGCGCTCAGGTGATCCACGACAAAGCCCATGTCCACCGAGAAGGATCCCGCCTGGGCCCAGGTGATGGTTCTGAGGACGGTTTCGTGCCCTTGCACCTGGCTGACCAAAAGGGCAAAGGCATGAACCATCGCCGTCCCGGTCGCGAACACGCTCAAAAAGGCAGCCAAAGAGCGGTTGGCCCTTGTCCAGGCGTTGAACATCAGGATACCTAAGCCGAGGAGAAAGGCTGCCACCAAAGGATAGACGGGGATCAACCAGGCGTATGTGTAGATGAATTCCATGGGAAATGCTTCCGAATGCGTCCTCTCACAGCAACGAACCTGCTCTGCTAGCCCTGCAATTGGCCGGTGGGAGTGTCTGGTGGGCTGGCATTTGCTCAACTGCTTCTGCCATTGTAAACTTTTGCGACAGAGTGCGGATCCGGATCCCGAGCATCAAGTCCATCACAGCAGAGGCTTTTCCCAGAGATCAATCGGGATCCCCGCAGCTAAATCTGTAAATATCCTAAAGAATCGGCTCTGAGCCCAAGCTGACGGTCGCAAGCAAAAAGATGACAGGGATCCCTTGCGAGCGCTACAACGAAGGCTAGATCTACTGGCGGTCTGGAGAAACTACCCATGAGCTTGAACCTGGTGGCCCTGGTGGGGCGAGCCGGCATGGATCCGGAGGTGCGCTACTTTGAGTCAGGCAAGGTGGTCTGTACTTTTAGCTTGGCGGTCAACCGATTCCGCAAAGGGGAAGACAAGCCCGATTGGTTCAGCCTAGAGTTGTGGGACCGCACTGCCGAGGTGGCGGGAGAGTATGTGCGCAAAGGCAGTCTTATCGGAGTAACGGGCAGACTGAAGTTTGATCGCTGGAAAGACAAATCCACCGGAGAAGAGCGCCAGAGGCCCATCATCGCTGTGGATCGGCTGGAACTGCTGGGATCCCGTCAAGACCGCGACGCCAACCTGCCCCCCGAAGAGCCGTTTTGACCCGTTGGACTGGAGCTGGGCAACCTCAAGGTTCCGCTCCTTCCAAGCATCGCCTACAGGCCTGCACCACTGCTGTCAAATCCTGGCTGCACCAGGGATAGTCCAACGGGGGTCGCCGGATCACCCACAGAGGGATCCCCAGGGTTTTGGCCACCGCCTGCTTGATCCCCAGCCCGCCTGCTTCCCCAGAGGCTTTGCTGATCACCACCTGAGGGCTGAGCTGTTGCCAAAGCTGCAGTTCTTGCTCAAAGCTGAGGGGTAAGCGCATCCCAATCACCCGCTCGGCAGGGATCCCCGTTTGCACCGCCTGGGAAACCGATTCCGGCAGCACCCGCGCCCACAGTTGGCAGCGGTCTTGCCAAGGCACAAACAGGGGCAGGGCCTTCACTCCCACCGTCAGCAGCACCCGCCGCCCCGCCAGCACCGCCTCTGTGAGCACCCCCTGCCAGTCCGGCACCACCTGGACCCAGGGATCCAGCTCCAGAGGAGGGCGTTCGTAGCGCAGGTAGGGGATCCCCAGTTGAGCCGTCACCTGGATGGCCAGTTGCGAGATTTGCTGGGCAAAAGGATGAGAGGCATCCACCACTACGCGGATCCGGCACTCTTGCAGGAATTGTTCCAGAGATGGCGGCGAAAATCGGGTGACCACCACCTGACCAGGCAAATCCTGATACAGTCTTCTGGCCCCTTCGGTGGTGACGGTTGCCACCCAAGGGATCCCCTGCCGGCTGAGGGCGTCGGCCAAGCTGCGGCTCTCGCTAGTGCCCCCGATCAAAGCCACTTCAACTGGACTACCAACTGAGCTCATGGTGTGTTGCCAAACTTTGACGCCCGTAGATACGATCAAGATCACCGGCTGGAGGCAATTGCTCATGATCGAGATGCATGTGGCTGGGATTGCGGTCGATGCCGTCAACCAAAACCCCATTGTCATCCTGCGCGATGGCAGTGAGCGTCGTGCCCTGCCCATTTGGGTGGGAAAAGCAGAGGCCAACGCCATTTTGCAGGCCCTGGACGACCAAAAGCCACTGCGCCCCATGACCCATGATCTCATCCTCAACTCCTGGAAGACGTGGGGGATCAAGCTGGAGCGAGTCATCATTCACGCGTTGCTGGATAACACCTTCTACGCGGTGCTCGTCACCGTGAATGGTGACAAAAAACAAGAGATCGACTGCCGCCCCAGCGACGCCATTGCCCTCGCTCTGCGGGCCCATGTTCCCATCTGGACGGTGGAAGAGGTCATTGCGGAAGCCTCGATCCCCATGAACCAGGATGCCGACGAGGCGGAGCGGGAGGCCTTTCGCAAGTTTGTAGAAAATGTAACCCCCAGAGACTTTATCCGCAGCTACCGCATGACCGACCATCCCACCGAAGCCGACAGTTAAGCAGCTAAGGCGGATCCCACCCCCAGGGATCCCGGCAGACAGGCCATGCCCCAGGTTGCCAGGTTAACGGTCTATCCCATCAAGTCCCTGGATGGGGTCTCTTTGTCTGAGGTGAGGCTGACGGCGGGGGGAACTTTGGAAGGGGATCGCCGCTACGCCCTCTTGGATGCGGAGGGGAAGCGGGTGAACGGCAAACGCCATGCTGCGGTCCACCGCCTGCGGGCCCGGTTTGATCCCCAGTTGGGCCAGGTGCAGTTGTGGGGGGATGGCAAGACGGCCCAGTTTGACCTGCAGCAGCAGCGGGATGCTTTGCAGACTTGGCTCAGCGATTGGTTCGGTTTTCCGGTGCAACTGCTGGAGGAGCCTCTCAGGGGGTTTCCGGATGATCCCTATGCCAACGGCCCCACCCTGATCAGCATAGCCACTCTGGAGACGGTGGCCGGTTGGTTCCCCAACTTGACCCTGGAAGCGGTCCGGCAGCGCTTTCGCATGAATATCGAGCTGTCGGATTGCTCTGCCTTTTGGGAGGATCGTCTCTTTGCCCGCGCAGATCAAGGGGTGCGCTTTCGCATTGGGGAAGTGGAGCTCCTGGGCCTCAACCCCTGCGCCCGCTGTGTAGTGCCCACCCGGGATCCCCTGAGCGGAGAGGCCTATCCCGGTTTTCAAAAGCACTTCGTAGCGCAACGGCAGAAAACCTTGCCACCCTGGGCCGAAGCCAGCCGCTTTGACCATTTCTATCGCCTTGGGATCAATACGTGGATCCCGAGAACGGAGGCGGGCAAGCACCTGAGGGTTGGGGATCCCGTCGAAATCCTCGGGGTTGAACCCCTCAGCCTTTACCCTGAGGTAAACTACCCGACCCCGACCGCTAAGCGGTACGGGGCGGGCTTTCAGTAGCCCTGAGCCTGCTCTGCTCTACCAGAGAACAAAACAAGCCCGGACCTCTAGGCTGGTTTACGACAGCCCCAAAAAGCGCAATCACATTCGCACCATTCAAATCCGCATCCCCTTCCCATCCACAGTGCCCACACTTAAACGACTTACCACTGCGGTAGGACTTGCCCTGCTCAGGGTGGATGTGCAAACACCGGTGGCAGGTCTGCGACGTGTAGGCAGGCGGCACCAGAATCAAAGCAACCCCTGCACGCAGAGCCTTGTACTCCAGAAATTGACGGAGTTGATAAAACGCCCAACTGTTGGCCCTGCGCCGTTCGGCTTTGCTGCGTGGCTGTTGATTGACCCTTTCCCGGATCCCTGTCAGGTCTTCCAGAGCAATAGCGCTGTTGGTAGCCTTTGCCCTAGAGACAATAGCTTTGGAGATGCGATGATTGACCCACGCTTGAAAGCGTCTCTCCTTGCCAGACAGCCGTTGCAACAGTTCTCTGCATCTGCGCCGCGAACTGCGTGTGCCCTTACTGGCTTTGTGTTGGAGTACCGCCCTCAACCGAGAGTAGTGGTCTCGTACCTTGTTTAACTGCTGTCCATTCCAGTTGTCCCCCTCTGACGTATGGGCAATATCTGTCCTTCCAAAGTCCACCCCGATCACCTTGTCGGTATCTTGTTGCTTGGGTGGCTTTTTCTCTACGCAAATCTGGATGTAGTAGGAGCCATCTTTGCGCTTGATCAGCGTGGCGGCTTTTGGGTTGGAACCAGCCAGCATCCCGCGCTGGTAGTTACCAATGGCCAGCCCAAAGCGCTCCCGACCCTCCACCGTGGCCAGCGACACCGTCCAGTCTTTCTCGCGAAACGAGAAGATACGTGCGTCGTAGGCGACGAACCTACGCTTGAACTCTTTAACCGGACGGTTGCGCTGTCTCGCCACTTTGCGAGCGCCTGCCACCCGCCTGCACACCTGTTGAGCCAAGTTACTGGACAAGCCAAACCGGGCTCGAATCTCGTAGTAGCAAAGGGATTGCAGTTTGACCGCGTTGACGATCTTCTCCGGCATGTTTTGGTTGACCCAGTTCAGTGCCTGCACAAAGGCATCCATCGTCGCGTCCAATTTGGCGGCTTGCGACTGGGACGCCTTGAGCTTACAGGATATGGTCAGGACTTGGCTCATAAGTTCATTGTACTTCAATTGTACTTCATCAAAGCGCATTCCTCCCGGCACTGACCCTACGGGTACAGTGCGGGGCTCCTGCGATTTCTAGCTGAATCGAACCCCAGGTTAGTTTCCGACCTACAATCAAGCTAGAGCAGCTCTTTTGGCTTGACCAAGCTATGCAAACCCTGGATCGGCCCAACGCCCCCACCCAGCAGCC
This sequence comes from Thermostichus sp. MS-CIW-40, assembly GCF_054058315.1. Taxonomy (NCBI): domain Bacteria; kingdom Bacillati; phylum Cyanobacteriota; class Cyanophyceae; order Thermostichales; family Thermostichaceae; genus Thermostichus; species Thermostichus sp. MS-CIW-40. The sequence continues at coordinate 31,706 of NZ_JBSSAC010000021.1, read as the reverse complement.
CTACCCAGAACCGGTCTATCCCCGTCGCCCCACCCGTACGGTGGCCGTAGCTGATGTGTTGATCGGCAGCCAGCACCCGGTGGTGGTACAGTCCATGATTAACGAGGACACCCTCGACATCGACGCAGCAGTAACCGGGATCCGCCGTCTGCACGAGGCGGGCTCAGAGATTGTGCGGGTTACCGTTCCCAGCATGGCCCATGCCAAGGCGATGGAGGCGATTCGGGAGAAGCTGATCCAAACCTACAAGCCGGTGCCTTTGGTAGCCGATGTCCATCACAACGGCATCAAGATCGCCCTGGAGGTGGCCAAATACGTGGACAAGGTGCGCATCAATCCAGGGTTGTTCGTCTTTGAAAAACCTCAGCCCGGTCGCACAGAATATACCCAGGCGGAATTTGAGGCCATTCGTAACAAAATCCGGGAAACTTTCACCCCCCTTGTCCAGACCCTCAAAGCCCAGAACAAAGCCCTGCGCATTGGGGTCAATCATGGATCCCTGGCAGAGCGGATGCTCTTCACCTACGGGGATACGCCTGAGGGCATGGTGGAGTCGGCCCTGGAATTTGCCCAAATCTGCGCCGAGCAAGACTTTCACAATGTGGTGCTTTCCTTCAAGGCCTCCCGCCCGCAGGTCATGTTGGCGGCCTACCGTCTAGCAGCCCGTCGCTTCGATGCCCTGGGCCTAAACTATCCCTTCCACTTGGGCGTCACCGAGGCCGGAGACGGGGAATATGGCCGCATCAAGTCGGCGGTGGGGATCGGAACCCTCTTGGCTGAAGGGATCGGCGACACGATTCGGGTTTCTCTCACGGAAGCGCCAGAGAAGGAGATCCCGGTGGCCTACGGCATTTTGCAAGCTCTGAACCTGCGCAAAACCATGGTGGAGTATGTGGCCTGCCCTTCCTGTGGCCGCACCCTCTTCAATTTGGAGGAGGTGCTGCAGAAGGTGCGCGCCGCAACCCAGCACCTGGTGGGGCTAGACATTGCCGTCATGGGCTGCATTGTCAATGGGCCGGGAGAGATGGCCGACGCCGACTACGGCTACGTGGGCAAGACGCCGGGGGTGATCTCTCTCTACCGCGGCAAAGAGGAAGTGAAAAGGGTGCCGGAATCGGAAGGCGTGCAGGCGCTGATCGATCTGATCAAAGCCGATGGGCGCTGGGTGGATCCCCCTTCTTCCCATTAACTCTGCTTCCCCCTCAAGAGGCGACCTGCCCAGCCATCCTGCCGCGCTCTTGCTTTGCTGAGAAACTGGCTAGCGGCGTTTGCCACGCAGAGCTTTGGCGCGGTTGTTCACCTGCCTTACAAACAGAGGCAGCAGGTGCGCCTGGATATATTCAAACGCTGCTTGTAGACCTTCTTTTTCGTAAACCAGGCCGATTTCCGCCTCAACCTGCGTGGGATCCCTAAAGGCCGACAAAAAATTGGTTGGAAGTCAGCCAAGTGAAGAGTTCTGCGCGATTCAAGTCACAACTGGGCGGGGAAGGCACTTGCCAGTCTTGAGGTGGCCCAAGCAGCCACTGCCGGGCAAACAAGCTCAACACCGCATCCCCCAGCCAAGCCTTGTCGCGACGGGATCCCTCGTCCAACTGGGCCACCTGCTGTCTGATGGTCTGGCCGGTCGAGGAGAAATGGGATCCTGTCAGCATGGAAATGGGAAGTGTGCAAGAACTGGCAGCAGACAAGCCCGGCGGCGAAGCAGCCCTGCCTCATTTTAAGATAAGGTCTGGCCCGCCCTCACCAGGGTTGCAGATGGAGTGTGGCATTGCGAGGATCCTTGGAGCATGTTGTTGGAGCTAACCCCAGAAGAATGCGAATCGGTGATTCCGGTGGTGCCAACGCGCCTTCAGTATGCGGCTTACTGGAGCGATGCCCTCAAGAGCACGGGCCGTATCATCACGGCCATTTTGGTGGGCGTGGCGCTGCTGGTTCTTTCCCGCGCTTTTGGCGAGGGATCCTTTCTGGGGGGGATCTCCTTTCTGGTCGGGATCCTCTCGTTGCTCTATCCCTTCCTGTGGGGGCCGCTCTACACCATCTCCCGCCGTCAGCTAGCCTTTCGCGAGATTCCCTATGGGGGATTGTTTTTTGGGCAGGTGCTGCGCACTCGCCGCTTCGAGGTGGTGGTGGAAGAGCGAGAAAAGCTGGATGAAGATGGCAACTTCTACATTGAAGAGGTGCGGGAGCGCCAGTTTGAGATGGAAATTGGCGATGAGACCGGAGTCGTCTATCGTGTGCGGGCCAAGGACGATCCCCGCTACAGGCGAATTGTCAAAAAGCAATCGGTGCTCGGGTTGGTGAAAGCCTATTCCCGCGATTTGCAGCGCCGGCCCACCTTGAGCGAGGTCTATGTGGTCAAGCTGGGGGAGTGGGTGGGAGATGTCTCCTATCTGGATCGGGAGGCTTTTTTGGATATGGCAGATGAGCTGTTGGAGCTACAGGCCCAAGGACAAGCTTGATCCCCTGGATCCCTGGTGTTCTCTGGGATGGAGGGGAAGGGATCCCTGCCTTTTTATTCTGAAACCTAAACGGCTGCCTATCCGGGAGCGCCGCTTTTAACGCTGGGTTAGCCGCATTATTGTACTGGCCAGGGGTAGGGTTGGGTAGTTTACTGTGGACTGGCGGGAGCTTTAAACTGAGGGCTGTATGCCAGAAACAACTGCCATGGGCGATCCTCTCACCCCCCAAGTTAGCGAGCGCATCTGCAAGCACATGAACGAAGATCATGCCGATGCAATAGCCCTCTACGCCAGGGTCTTTGGCCGGGTGGAAGGAGTTACCCAAGCCCGCATGCAGGCCATTGACCCGGAAGGGATGGACTTGCGGGTGCAGGTCGACGGGGCCGTACAAACGCTGCGGATCCGCTTCGACCACCCCCTGCGGGACTCCGAGGACGCCCATCAAACCTTAATTGCCATGGTGAAGCAGGCTCGCGCTCAAGTTAAACAGGCTACAAAGTGATGAGAGATACAGTTGAGGCTTAGCTGGCCTGCTGTAGGAGCAGATCCAACTGGCCGCGAGCCTCTAGCGCGTAAAGATCGTCGCAGCCGCCGATATGCTGGTCGTTGATGAAAATTTGCGGCACCGAACGGCGGCCGTTGGCCCGCTTGGCCATTTCCGCCCGTGCTGCCTCGTCTCCATCGATGGCGTACTCGATATACTTCACGCCTTTGCGATCCAGCAGTTGCTTAGCCCGGATGCAAAAGGGACAAAAACGCCAGGTGTAAATCTCAACAGTCATAAGAAAACAACAAACGCTTTTACATAGCTTAACATTTTCACGGAGCCGGGATCCCTTTCCTTGCAAACCTGGGGTTTTCTGCCTCCCATGGTCTAGTTGGCTTCCTTCCAATTGTGGCCAATTTGGATATCCACCACCAGCGGTATGGAGAGGGGCACTGCTCCTTCCATTTCCCTTTGGATCAGCGGTTTTAGGGCCTGCCATTCCGAGGGATCCACCTCAAACACCAGCTCATCATGCACTTGCAGGAGCAAGCGGGAACGAAAGTTCTGCAGCTTTTGCCGCAGGCGCACCATTGCTACTTTGATAATGTCCGAGGCGGATCCCTGGATGGGGGCATTCACAGCCGCCCGCAATTCGGCTTGTTTGCGATGGCCTGTCAGACGGGACAAATTGGGAAAATAGCGACGGCGACCCAAGATCGTTTCCACATAGCCATGTTTTTCCACAAAGGCTTCGGTGGAGCGCAGATAGGCGAAAATACCGGCGTAGCGCTCGTTAAATCGCTGTAAAAATTGCTTGGCTTCCGACAAAGAAACCCCCGCAGTGCGGGCAAAGCGCTGCGCTCCCATGCCATAGATCACCCCATAGTTGATCGTTTTGGCCAGGCGGCGTTCTTCGCTGGTTATTTCCTGTTTTTCCAGGAGCAGGCGGGCGGTCAGGGTATGCACATCTTCCCCTGAGCGAAAGCCTTCCAGCAAGGCAGGTTCTTGGCTGAGGTGGGCCAAAATGCGCAGCTCAATTTGAGAGTAATCTGCTGCCGCCAATAGCCATCCCTCTTGGGGAATAAAAGCTTGTCGAATCCGGCGACTGAACTCGGTGCGAATGGGAATATTTTGCAAGTTGGGGTTTGAGGAGCTGAGCCTGCCGGTGGCAGTAACGGTTTGGTTAAAGTCGGTGTGGACTCTGCCGGTATCGCTTCTTACCAGGGCAGGCAGAGCATCCACATAGGTCGATTTCAGCTTGGCCAAGGTGCGGTATTGCACGATGGTTTCGATGAGAGGATGATCCCCCTCTAGCTTTTCTAAAACTGAGGCATCAGTGGAATAGCCAGTAGCCGTTTTGCGGGTTTTGCGAATGTCCAATTTCAGCTTTTCAAAGAGCAGGGATCCCAGTTGCTTGGGAGAATTGAGGTTAAAGGTTTCTCCAGCCTGGGCATAAGCTTTCTGCTCCAAACTTTGCAGCTCTTGTTCCAGCTCTTGGGAAAATTGCCTCAGAAACTCGGTATCAACGCGAATGCCGATCCACTCCATCTCTTCCAAAACTTGGGCCAAGGGCAGCTCGACTTGAATAAAAAGATCCCACAGGCGTGGATCGGTTTTCTGCAGCTTTTCGGTGAGGATCGGCACCAGACGATAGGCACAATAGGCGTCGGTTCCACAGTATTCTGCAACTTTGGAAATCGGGATATCGGCAATGGACTGTTCCTTGCCCAGCAACTTTTTGTAGCTGGTGGTTGGCAAACCCAAATGGGTAGCTGCCAAATCGGCCAAGTTGTGGCTGGCTTCTGGATCCAAAACGTAGCTGGCCAACATGGGATCAAACTGGATCCCTTGCAGGCGGATCCCGTGGGCGCGGAAAATGCTCAGGTCGTACTTACAGTTTTGTAGGCTTTTGGGTCGGTTGGGATCTTCCCAAAGGGGTTGCAGGCTTTGTTTCACCAGCTCCCAATCCAGGTTGGATCCCTGGCGGTGGCCGATGGGCAAGTAGGCGATATCTCCCTCTGACCAACAACAGCCGATCCCCACCAATTGGGCATCCCGTGGATCTAGACTGGTGGTTTCAGTATCCCAAGCTACAATCCCTGGGCAGGCCAACAGCTCTTGCCGCAAAAGCTCCAGTTGCTCCGGCGTATCGATGATGCGCACCGCCGGCAGAGAAGGGACGGGATTGAGGGCAAAATCAAACCACAGGGCTTCGTCAGGAGCGTTTGCGGGATCCCCGGTGGGATTAAAAGCGCCAACCACCTCTGCCTCGGTTGGGATCCCCCCCAAAGCCGTTTGTATTTTGCGCACTTGGGCGATGAAGCTGTGAAACTCCAATTTTTCCAGCAGCGGCAGCAATTCTGCTTGATCAAACCCGGTTAATTTCATGCTCTCCCAGTCGGGAGAAAGAGGAACGTCGCATTTGATCCGAGCCATAAATTGCGAGTGATGGGCCGCCGGGATCCCTTCTTTGAGGTATTGCTGAACTTTTCCCTTGATCTCGTCCAGGTGGTCGAAAATTTCATCCAAACTGCCGTAGCGCTCCAGCAGCTCTGCAGCTCGCTTGGGGCCGATCCCTTTCACCCCGGGAATGTTGTCAGAAGGGTCACCACAGAGGGCCTTATAATCCACCACCTGCCAAGGCCAGATGCCCAATTTTTCTTTCACTTGTTCGGGGCCAAACTCGCTGATGCGATCTTTGCTGTTGAGGTGCAAAACCCGAACTCTTCCATCGGTATCGATCAACTGGAACAGATCTTGATCGCCACTTAAGATCTGCACCCGGTAATCTTGGGGGGCTAGCCTACTGAGGGTGCCCAAAATGTCATCGGCTTCAAAACCAGGCACCACCAAAATCGGGATGCGTAGTGCCGTCAACACCTGCTTCAGGTTCTCCACATCTTCGATAAACTCCGGTGGCGTTTCTGGGCGGCCTGATTTGTAGGTTTCGTCGGCCTCGTGGCGAAAAGTGGGCTGCCGTGTATCAAAGGCAACGGCTACATGGGTAGGGGTGTATTTGTCCAAGACTTCTAACAGCGATTTCAAAAAGCCAAAGCTGACGCTGGTGGGGATCCCAGTGGAAGTGCGCAACCCCCCCTCGCGGCTGTAGGCAAAGGCGTAGAAGGAGCGATAGGCCAGAGAGTGACCATCCACCAGCAGCAGTGTTGGAGTTTGCCAAGCCATCAGCTGATACCTTGAGGGTGAATCTAGCCTATCGGATCTGGGCTATGGGCAGAAGGGATCCCACATCCGTCTCAAGAACTCGAGCGGCGGGCTGCTGCCGACACCCAATGGCAACTTCTGTAATCACAATCTGTAGGCACAATCTGTAATCACAACTGGCTAGGACGAGATCCAAAAGCCCATCAACGGGCCCGCCAACCCTGATTTCCGTTTTGCGGGCTACAATGCTCATGCCCATTTTTTCAATTGGTTGGCTCAATCGGCAATACCTAAATTTGTTACCCAGTTGATCACCCAAAGCATTGGCCTCTGGTTCTGGACAAAATACAGCCCGCCACAATGCTCTTCTCTTCTCAGCAAATCCTGCCCCCATCTCTCTACCCACCCCTGCATTGGGGCCTCAAGACCCTCTTTCCCGACGGCCTGTGGGAGTTGCCGGCAGATCCCCACACCCAGCGGGTGGCTCTGACCTTTGACGATGGCCCTCACCCTGAGTACACCCCTGCTTTGTTGCAGGTTTTGATGGATTTTCAGGTGCCGGCCACGTTTTTTGTGTTGGGAGAACGGGTGCAGCGCTGGCCCCACCTGGCCCGTCAGATCCGCCAACAAGGCCACCGCATTGGCCTTCACGGCTGGCAGCATCGCTCCTTCACCCAGCTTGCCCCTGGAGAGCTTTATCAGAGCCTGAAGCGCAGCCAAACCACCCTCGTGGCTGCCTGTGGCGGGATCCCTGACGATTATCGGGCTGTGCGCCCGCCTAATGGCTTGTTTTGGCCGCAGACGCTTGCGGATTTGCGCCGTTGGGGCTTTTGTCCGGTGATGTGGAGCGTGGTGCCTGAGGATTGGCTGATCCCACCGGTATCGGTGGTGGTGGAGCGGGTGCTGGCCCAGGTGCGGCCTGGCTCCTTAATCGTGCTGCACGATGGGGTACAAGGAGGAGCCCAAGTGGTTGAGGTAACGCGGCAGTTGATCCCAACTTTGAAGAAGCGGGGATTTGAATTTGTCCACTTGCCGGATCCCTGAGATCTTTCCAGTTGGGGAGAAATTAAATACAGTAGAGGCACGCGTAGGCAGGAGAGTCAAGCCATGGGCGCACGCAAGATCATCTACGGCATTTTTGGGCAACGGGCCGGCAGCATCATCGTCGGAACTTGGAACTGGCTGTGGGGGATCCCGGTGGAGAAAGGTGGCACAGGGGCGGTGATGGTGGCGGAAGAATCCCTACGCACGATGCAGGAGACGGTTCAGCGTCTCACGGAAGCCGTTGCCACCCAAGTGGCTGCCTATCAGCGGGCTGAGCAGAAGTACATGCAAAAGGTGCGGGAGTACCAGGCCCTGGAGAACAAAGCTCGCCTGGCCGCCCAACGGGGCGATCAAGAGGCTGCCCGTCTGGCTATGTCCCAAGCGCTGCAAATTGAGGCCATTCTCGGCCCCCTTAAGGAGAACGTGGAAACTGCCGAGCGCTACGTCAACGCCGCCAAGCAAAAGCTGGCCCGCGAGAAAGAACGACTGGCCGCTTACAAGAGCGAGCTGAGCAACCTCAAAGACATCAACGAGGTGAACCAAGCTCTGGAGCAGATGGCCCGCGTCAACAATTCCTACAACATCGACTCGGCCAAGTCCCAATTTGAGGCGGCGAAGAATGCTATCCAGGCTCGCCAGCTCAGATCCCGAGCCATGAGCGAACTCTCGGAAGATCGCAGCGAGCAGATTGCTGCCCAACTGGATGAAATGGCCATGGACGACGAAATCTCCCGCCGCTTGGCAATGCTCACCGGCCAAGGAGGTGCCCAGGCCAACCTGCCGCTACCGGATCTGGATTTCGAGAAGCGGCTCCCCCAATAGCGGCAGTTGCTTCCAAGCTTGGGGATCCCTCGCTTTTCAACCCACGTCGGCAACCCCGCTGCTAAGTTGCAGGGGGAGTTTTCCGTTGGGAATTGACGGTCAACGGGCTAGAGGGAGTGCGCTCGTACTAGGATGATAAAGGAACAATAGGCAACCCATCTGAGGAGAGGATCCCAGCAATGTCAGCAGCACGAGGCGCGCATTCTGCCCGATCAGGCCTGTGGCCCACTTCTGCAACCAGCCCGTGGCTGTCTAGAGCGCTGTTGCTGCTCTGTGTTTGCCTCAGCTTGGTGGTTTGTGCCTGTTCCGCAGGCTCTAACCTACGGGCCTACAGGGATCCCAGCGGAGCCTTTGCTTTTGCCTACCCCAACGGCATGGTGGCGGTCAATCTTGGGCCGGGAAAAGGGCCGGTGGTTCTCCTGCGCGACCTGGTGTACGAGACCGAGAACGTCAGCTTGATGATCGCCCCATTTGACAAAGGGGAGACGATTGCCGATCTGGGCAGCCCGGATGAGGTGGGGCAGTTGGTGGCGGAGAAGATCATTGCTCCTGAGGGATCCGGTCGCTCGGCCAAGCTGTTGTCTGCCGAAGCCTTTGAGCGGCAGGAGCACCCCTATTACCTGCTGGAATACCAAACCGATATGGGATCCCAGCTTCGTCATGAGGTGGTGACAGTAACCGTTCGGCACCATCGCCTCTATACGCTGACAGCCTCTACCCAAGAATCCCGCTGGCCTCAGGTGCAGGCTGCTTTTAGGAGCGTGGGCCGCTCTCTGAATGTTTCCTAAGGCTTTCTCAAGGGGTTGAACCGGGTTGTAGGCCAGGGCTGAGCCCTTTAAGACTGAGTTGTGGTCATTTAGGTTGGGGTGAGACGCCTGGTCTACAGGGGAAAGCCTTGTGGTTCCCTGCATTCAACATTTTAGGTGTGGGTGCAGTTCCTAGGTTGCATTGAAATGACCCTACCTACGGGTTCCAGCCGGGCCATCTGGTGCTAGAACGGTAGTGTTTTGAACCTGCGGAGATGGGATCCCACCCTCTTGGGCCTGCTCTATGACCGTATACGTGGTTCAGATCAGCGACCTGCATCTGTTTGCCAAGCCCCATCACCGGCTGCTGGGGGTGGACACGGAAGCCTCTTTCCTGCAGGTGCAAAAGGCCATTGCCGCTCTGGATCCCTTGCCGGATCTGCTGCTGCTTACCGGAGATCTCTCTCAAGATGGCAGTGCGGCATCTTACGCCCGTTTGAGAGCCCATTTGCAAACTCTCCCCATCGATACTTACTGGTTGGCGGGCAACCACGATCGCCTGCACAACATGAACCAAGAGCTCCACGCCGAGCGGCTATTTGGGGACAAGAGCTTCAGCCGGGAAAATTGGAGTTTTATTTTATTGAACTCCCTCGTGCCCGGCAAAGACAGCGGTTACCTGACGGATCGCACGCTGCTGTGGCTGAAACAAGAATTGCAGCGGAGCAAAGCCGCCCAACACCATGTTTTGTTGGCCCTGCACCATCCCCCTTTTTCGGTGGATTCTGCCTGGCTGGATCAAAGTGCCCTGCAGCAGCCGGAGCGGTTGTTTGGGGTTCTGGACGAGTTCGACCACATCCGCCTCGTTGTATTCGGCCATATTCACCAAGACCTGCACCGCCGGCGGGAGGGGGTTGATTACCTGGCTTGTCCCTCAACCTGTGTGCAATTTCGTCCCAAGAGCCCCCAGTTTGGCCTGGAGGTAATTCCCCCTGCCCTGAGGCAGATATGGTTGGAGCGAGATGGCAGCTTCAAAACTCAGGTTCAACGGGTGGGAGCTGCTCTGCAACGGCCCAACCTGGCCCTGAAGGGATATTAGCTCTCTTCCTCTTGAGCCTCTGCGGGGGGTAGCCCGATGGCCTGCCCCAAACAGACGCTGGCCCCCAGCAAGGCCAACCACCCCGGCAGCAGCGACAGGAAGGCCACTGCAGCCACCAGGGTATTGTTTCCCCCTTGCAAAAGGCTGTAGAGCAGCATTGGCAGCGTGAGAACCCGCCCACCGCCGACAAAGAAGGTGAGCAAAAATTCGTTCCAAGAGATCAAAAAGGCAAATACCGCCCCAATGGCTGCCCCAGGGGCAATGAGGGGCAACGTCACCTGCCACCACACTTGCCAGGGATCCGCCCCCAAACAGCGGGCCTGCGCCTCGTAGCCGCGGTCGAAACGGGCGAACACACTGCCCATCACCAGAGCCATGTAGGGAATGGTGGGGATCAGATGCACCAAAACCACCGCCAGCAGGGTACTGTCCAGCCGCAGGCGAATCAGCACCCCTTGGATGCCCATCAATACGGCCAAAGGAGAGGTGATGATAGGCAATAGCAGCAGCAGGCGCAGCCAGGCGGGCACAGGATGGGTGCCCAAAACTCGCCCTGCCGGGATCCCCACCCCCAAGGCCAGCAGGGTGGTAAACAGGGCAATTTGCAAGCTCTGGCCGAAGGCTGCCCGGAACTGGGATCCCCAGCTCAGCAGTTGCTGCCAACCGGCTATGCTCCATGCCCGGGGCAGGGCATCGGGAAAATACCAGGCCCGCGTGAAGGCCCAAAGGGCTAGCACCCCAAAGGGCAAAGCCCAAAGGAGGGCCACTCCGGCCACCCCAAGGCGGAGCAGGGATCCCCCAATCCATCTGCGTCCTTTCACGGCTTTCTCCAAGGACTCCGTCCCGCTGAGCCAAACGGCAGCTGCAGAAAGGATACTCTGGCTGCAAACAGCCCTCCGATTAGGCTGACCACCGCTGCCGAGACAGCCAGCAGGATGATCCCCAGCGCCACCGCCTGCTGCCGCTGCTCCAGGTTGATGTGGGTGAAGCGCTGATAGATCAGAACGGGCAAGGTGCGCGGGTAGGTGGGCCCTAAGAGCAAGGGAACCTCAAAGGCGCTGAAGACAAAGCCGAAGATGAGAATCCCGGTGGCCAGCAGCCCCGGCCTCAGCAAGGGCAGCGTTACATACCAAAACGTCTGGGCGGCAGAAGCCCCCAGCAGCCGAGCCTGTTGCTCCAGCTCGGATCCCATCCCGCGCAGCAGCGTCAGCGCCACCAGAGCGGCAAACGGGATCTCCTTCCAAAGCCAATAGAGCAACACCCCCACATAGCCGCGGTCGTTCACCCACAAGGGAAAATCCTGATCCGAGGCAATCCAGCCCAGTTGGAAGGCCAGCCGCGCCAGCCAACCGCTGGGCCCCAGCAGCAGCAGCATCCCCGCCACCCCCACCAAATGAGGAATCGGCAGCGTCAACTGGCCAAGCCAGATGGCCCACCCCCCCACCCCCCGCAACAGCAGCGCCAGCCCCAGCCCCAAAAGCAGCGCCAACCCCGTTGCCAACAGAGCGATTCTGAGGCTGAGCAACAGGGATCCCCCGACTTCCGCATCCCGCAGCAGCTCCCCATACCCCTGCAGGGTAAACCCCCTCTCGCCCAGGCCGTAGAGGCCCACACTCTGGGCCAGAGCCAGCAGCAGCCCCCCGCCGTAGAGCAGGCCCACCAACCCCAACGCCGGCAAAAGCGGCCCATACTGCCGGATCCCCTTAAGCCCCACCGGCCCAGATCCCCGTCCATTTAAGCTATTCATTGAGCCAGTCCCAAGAGCTGCCTCACGAGAGAATTCAAGATGGGAGCGGATCCCTCGACGATCAAGCGATCAAGACTGCCTAGTGCTCCACACCGCCAACGCGACCAACCATTGCGATCTTTACATCCCATGGAGAGAACCCTAGACCAGATTAACCAACGCATTGCCAAAGGCCAGGTGCGGGTGTGGACGGCCCTGGAAGCCAAAGCCAAGCTGGCCACCTTGGGGATCCAGGAAGCCTTTGAGCAGGTGGATGTGATCACCACCGGCACCTTTGAGCCAATGGAGTCTTCAGGAGCCATTGTGAACCTGGGCCATACGGATCCGCCCATCAAGATTCGCCAAGCTTGGCTGAACGGGGTACCGGCCTATGCCGGATTTGGCGCGGTGGATCTTTACCTGGGGGCAGCCCAACCCAGCGAGCAAGCGGATCAAGCCTATGGGGGCGGCCATGTCATTGCCGACCTGGTGGCGGGCAAGCGCGTCCATTTGCGGGCCATCGGCCAAGTGACCGATTGTTACCCCCGCGCCGACTACGAGACCACCCTGACTCGGGATCAGCTCAACCAGTTTTACCTGTTCAACCCCCGCAATGCCTACCAAAACTTCATCGTCGGGGTGAACGGCGGGGATCGGCCTTTGTACACCTACTTGGGTCTGTTGGAACCGCATCTGGGCAATGCCGTCTATTCCAACCCGGGAGAGCTATCCCCCTTGTTGAACGATCCCCTGTTGCGCCGGGTGGGGATCGGCAGCCGCATCTTTTTGGGAGGCGGCATCGGCTACGTCGCCTGGGAGGGCACCCAACACTTTCCGCTGCAAAAGCGATTGCCCAACCAAACTCCCATCGGCCCGGCGGCCACTCTAGCCCTGATTGGGGATGCCAAGCAAATGCAGGCGGAATGGGTGAGGGGCTGCTACTTCCGCAACTACGGTCCCAGCTTGATGTTGGGGGTCGGGATCCCCATTCCCATCCTCGCTCCTGCGGATTTGGAGGCCATCGCCATCCGGGATGAAGAACTGGTGGCACCGGTGATCGACTTTTCCATTCCCCGCCGGGTGCGGCCCACCTTTGGCTTAGTGAGCTATGCCCAGCTCAAATCCGGCCAGATCACCCTCAATGGCCGCAAGGTTCGCACTGCCCCTCTGGCCAGCCTGCGCCGCTCCATGCAAATTGCCGAAATCCTCAAGCAGTGGATAGAAAGTGGCCAATTTACCCTCACCCAACCTGTCGCCCCCCTGCCCCTGGATCGGGAGTTTCTCCCCCAAAACCCTCTCAGGTGACGTCCTCCCCTCAATGAATTGGGGGCCTCCTCAAGCGGATGCACGCAGCGCTTTGGTTCGGGGACACCGTGCCTCCCTACTTTTGGGGTAAAGCGGCTCTCCAGAAGAACCGCTACCGGAATTCGCCCTGGCAGCAACTTCTCCAGGCAACCCCATCAACCCCACTTCAGGTGCTGTCTCAACAACTGAGCGTGCTGAGCCGATTGCCTCGCCCACAGGTCAGCTTGGGCAGGGCTGAGAGCTAGGCTCTCTGAGTAGCAGGCCAGCCAAGCTTGGTGTAAGGCTTCAGGATCGGTGGGCATCTCCTGCAGATCCCAGCCAGGCATGCCCAATTCCTGGAGCAGCGTTTTCACCTTGGGATCGTAGCTGAGACCAAAACAGGCGCAGCCCTCTGCCGCCGCCATCACCAATCCGTGGTAGCGCATGGTGATCGCCAACCTGACACCCCGAAAGACTCCTTTCAATAGACAGGGATCCCGAATTTCCAGCACTTGGCTACAGTGGGGTAGGCGCTGCTGAAGCTGCTGAGCCAAGTGGTAGTCTGGCCCAAGGTCAGGGGATCCGGGAGGAGCCAGCTGAAAGGGCACGAAGAGAAGGTATGCCCCCGTGGAAGCCTGGAGACGCTGTAAACCCTGGCTCAAAGCTTCTAGACAGGCTCCAGTCAGTTGCGGATGCGGACGCAAGACCACAGCAATGCGGGGCTGAGGCCACGTTTCCCATTCCGGCAAGGTTTTGGACGGCAAACTCCAGACGGGATCCGGAGCCACCTGGTGAGGGATCCCCCACTCTTGCAGCCATTGGGAGGCAACTCCATCCCGCACACTAATGGCCGTGCAACCTGCCAGAGACCGGCGGGCCAGTGCACGAATCCACCCTCGCTGCAGCGGCCCGATCCCTTGGGCCCAGGCAACGGTTCTTAGCCCCCAGCGCTGGGCTAGGCCCATCACCCCCAGGTAGTAGAGAGGGCTGCGCCAACTGGTGCGATCCTGCAACAGACCGCCCCCACCCCAGATGAAAGCCTGGGCCTCCTGGAGACAGCGCCGTAAAGCCAAACTGTTGAAGCGCGGATAGGCCAGCACCCCATAGGTGGCAGCCGTTTCGGCAGGGCGACGGGAGAGCACCACCGGCTGTACGGGGCTGGGCAACTGCTCTAGCTCTCGTAAGAGAGCCAGCAACAGCGCCTCATCGCCGGCATTGCCGTAGCCGTAGTAGCCACAGATCAAAACCTGTGGCCGTTTCATCGAGTCCATCTGAGTAACAGGGATCCTAACTCACCCACAGAGTCCCGTGAGGTTGGAAAAGGCCGCGACGGCAAACCCTAGTTGGATGATGACTCCCTGAGCCATTGGATCAAATCGGCCAGGGTTTGGAAGTCCAACAGCGCTTCCGCCAAAGCCTCCAGTTGCTCGGTAGGTAAGAGGCGGATGGTTTCAGACAGGTCTTCCGGCAAAGATCCCAGCTTGCGCCGCAGTTGACTCAGAGTCAGTCGAGCTGCTTCTTGCTGCAGACCTTGCTCTAGGCCTTGTTTCAGGCCCTCCTCTCGCCCTTCTTTGAGGGCTTCTGCTCGCCACATCTGATAGATGGTCGATTCCCGCACAGCCAAACCTCCCAGAACCCTGCTGATTTCCTCTGGCGTCCATGTTAATCCTGCTAAGACGGCAGTGGCCGCTTTCAACTCCTGCCGCAGCTTGGGATCCTCCATCTCAGCTATGGCTCTGGCCACTTGGCGGAGTCGCGGCTCCGGGTTTTCCGGATCTGCCAACACGGCTAAAGGCAGGAGTCCTGGATATTGAGATAGCACCTCTGGATCTTGTTCCCACAGGCGCAAGACCTCAAAGCGATGAGAAAGGGATCCCCGTTGAAAAGAAGTCTGGTACACCCGTTCTGACTGGGTTTTTCTTAGGTAGATGACAATCTGCCGCACTTCCTGGGCAGGATAGCGGCGGTAGAGGCGCAGGCAGTAGTCGGCCATGCGCAAGGGAATGTCGGGATCCGGGTCGGTTTGAAACTCCAGATGCAAAATTAAGTTTTGGGCCCGCAGCAGGATAAGAGAGTCCGCGCGAATGGGCTCGGTGGACAGCTCCGTTGGCTGGAGCTGGATCAAGGGAACCGGGGATCCCAGTAGCCACCGGGCAAAGGACTCGGGGAACCATTCCACCAAGTACTTGCAGACGTTATCGTAGGCCACAGGATCCCTTTCCTACAAAAGCCGATTCTCCCGATGGCCCCTCTGCCGAGATCAGCCGTAGTACCCTTGGTTGATGCGGTTTTCCAGTTGGTTAGCCCCTTCCTGATACTCGCCAAACACGAAGTTCTCGGCGTTGGCTTTGATCAGGGCCTTTTGCTGCTCTGTCAGGCCTGAGATCTGCAACATGTCTTCCAGGCTCTTGTAGGGGGCATTTTTCACCAGGATGCGAGCTAGGGTGGGATAGAAGCCGGGCAGTTGGCGGTAGTTGCGCAAGATGGTGTTGTTCACGTCAATCGGAGTGTCCAAGTGCTTTACCGGGGGAAGCTCTGCGGCCCTGGCCACAACAGGGATCCCCAAAGGAGCGAAGCACAGACAGAGCACTAACACCACACGAACCAAGATGGACAGCAGCCAACGCATAGCATCACTTCTCCAAGCAGAATCCAAAAGGCTCATCTGTATGTATAGGTCGCTAGCATTCTCCGACCATCTAGTGTCTCATCCCCTCTACCCCGAATCGAAGGCCAAGACAGGATTTGGATCCCGACAGAAACAATTTTTAACAACTATGATCAGGAGACAGTCTTTCTTGCTCTCCCTTTCTCGGCTATCGCACCATGTCCGACTTGGCCCTTCTCCACTCGACTCGACTTGACCCCCCAAGCCGGGATCCATCTCCAGGGATCCCACAACCCACGCCTTCTCCGGAGCTGGAGTTGCTGGGGCAGACCGAACTCTTTCTCAGACGGCACATTGGGCCGGATGCCCGGCAAATTGGGCAGATGTTGCAAGTGTTGGAGCTGAGTTCGCTGCAGGAGCTGGTGGAGAAGGCGGTGCCGCCGGCCATTCGCAGCAGCCAGCCTTTGCAATTGGGATCCCCTTGCCCTGAGCAGCAGGTGTTGGCGGAACTGCAGGCAATGGCGGCCCAGAACCAGGTGTGGCGCTCCTTTTTGGGCATGGGCTATTCCAACACCCTGACGCCACCGGTGATTCAGCGCAACATCCTGGAAAACCCTGCCTGGTACACCCCCTACACCCCCTACCAAGCTGAGATTGCCCAGGGACGGTTGGAAGCCCTGCTCAACTTCCAGACGATGGTGATCGACCTGACGGGGATGGAGATCGCCAATGCTTCCCTGCTGGACGAGGCCACCGCAGCCGCCGAAGCCATGGCTCTTGCCTACACCTTGGCAGGCAGGGGATCCCCAGTTTTCTGGGTGGATCGGGGCTGTCATCCCCAGACGATTGCCGTGGTGCAGACGCGGGCAGAGCCCTTGGGGATCCAGGTGCGCGTGACGGATCTGGCGGAGTTTTGCCCGGAGAAGGGCTTTGGGCTGCTGTTGCAATATCCCAACACCTTTGGGGAAATCCGGGACTACCGGCAGTTGGTGGAGCAGGCTCACCAGAAGGGGATGGTGGTGGCGGTGGCTGCCGACCTGCTCAGCTTAACCCTATTGCAACCCCCAGGAGAGTGGGGAGCGGACATCGTGGTGGGATCCACCCAGCGCTTCGGCGTGCCTTTGGGCTATGGCGGCCCCCATGCGGCTTACTTCGCCACCCGCGAGGCCCACAAGCGGCTGCTGCCAGGACGGCTGGTGGGGATTTCTCAGGATGCTCAAGGCAAGCCAGCCCTGCGCTTGGCGTTGCAGACCCGCGAGCAGCACATCCGGCGGGACAAGGCCACCAGCAACATCTGCACTGCCCAGGTGCTTTTGGCGGTGATGGCTTCTATGTATGCCGTCTACCACGGCCCCCGCGGCTTGCGACACATAGCCGAGCGCATCCACCGCCAGGCCCATCACTTGGCCACCGGGATCCGTCAGTTGGGCTATGAGGTGGGGCCCGAGCATTTCTTCGATACCTTCTGGGTCAAGGTAGCTTCTCCAGAGCAGGTGCAGGCGATCCAGGCCGGCGCTGCCCAGCGACAGATCAACCTACGTCAGATCGATGACCGGACGCTGGGGATCAGCTTGGATGAGGCCACCACCACTCAGGATCTGCGGGATCTGTGGGAGATCTTCGCCGGAACCCTTCCCCGCAGCGGAACGGAGTCCTTACCGCCAGCTTGGGATCCCGACAGCCCAGGGCCGGATTTGGGCCAGAGCTTGCCGCCTCAGCTTCTGCGCGCCACACCCTACCTCACTCACCCGGTATTTAACCGTTACCACTCGGAAACTGAGCTGCTGCGCTATATCCACCGCCTGCAAAGCCGGGATCTGGCTCTCACCCATTCCATGATCCCCTTGGGCTCTTGCACCATGAAGCTGAACGCCACGGTGGAGATGATGCCGGTTACCTGGCCGGAGTTTGCCCAGCTCCATCCTTTTGTGCCCCTGGAGCAGGCCCGTGGCTATCAAGCCCTTTTTGCCCAGTTGGAAAAGATGCTGGCGGAGATCACCGGTTTTGCCGGAGTTTCTCTGCAGCCCAACGCCGGATCTCAGGGGGAATATGCCGGCCTGTTGGCTATCCGCCGCTACCACCAAGCCAGAGGGGAAAGCCGGCGGCAGGTGTGCTTGATCCCCACCTCGGCCCACGGAACCAACCCGGCCAGCGCCGTGATGGCGGGGATGCAGGTGGTGAGCGTAGCTTGTGATGAAGCCGGCAATATCGACATTGAGGATCTGCGGGCCAAGGTGGAGCAGCACGGGGAGCGGCTGGCCGCCTTGATGATCACCTACCCTTCTACCCACGGTGTGTTTGAGGAAGGGATCCGCGAGATTTGCCAGATAATCCACGAGGCGGGGGGACAGGTGTACATGGATGGGGCCAACCTCAACGCTCAGGTGGGCCTCTGCCGTCCTGCCGAGCTGGGGGCCGATGTCTGCCACCTCAACCTGCACAAGACCTTCTGCATTCCCCATGGGGGAGGTGGGCCGGGGGTAGGGCCCATTGCCGTGGCCCGCCACCTTGTGCCCTATTTGCCTGGCCATCCTGTTTTGCCCGGCTGTAACGGCCCCGTCAGCGCTGCCCCGTGGGGCAGTGCCAGCATTTTGCCCATCTCCTGGGCCTACATTCGCCTTATGGGATCCGCCGGCCTCACCCTGGCCAGCCAAGTGGCCATCCTCAACGCCAACTACATCGCCAAGCGGTTGGATCCCTACTACCCGGTGCTCTACAAGGGGCCGGGGGGGTGGGTGGCCCACGAGTGTATTTTGGATTTGCGCCCCCTGAAAAAAAGCGCCGGCATCGAGGTGGAAGATGTGGCCAAGCGCCTGATGGACTATGGCTTCCACGCCCCCACCATCTCCTGGCCGGTGCCGGGGACAATGATGGTGGAGCCCACCGAGAGCGAATCTCTGGAGGAGCTGGATCGCTTCTGCGAGGCGATGATTGCCATCCGCCAGGAGATTGCCGCCATTGAGCGAGGCGAGATGGATCCGGTGCGCAATCCCCTCAAGCTGGCCCCCCACACCGTCGAGGTGGTGGCTGCCGACCACTGGGATCGCCCCTATCCTCGCTCGCTGGCCGCCTACCCGCTCCCTTGGGTCAAGGCCCACAAGTTCTGGCCCAGCGTCAGCCGCATCGACAACGCCTACGGGGATCGCCACCTGGTGTGCAGTTGTCAGCCCTGGCTCGACGAATGATGGCTGCTCTGGAACTTGGCCCAGAAAGGGAGATTGGTTGTATCCAAAGGCGGGATCCGCTATAACCAGTCAGGGATCCCTGGCCAACGGATGAGAAAAAATCCCCGTCTTGAGCGGTTCACGTCAGTGGGGCCAAGTTCTTTGCCTATTCTTACTCGGCTAACCCTGGGGCTGTTGGCGGGATCCCTCGTGGCCTGCCGCAAGATGCCTGATCCGGTTGCTCAAGAAGTGGATCAGGATCCCGTGCGGCGTCACATCGGCAAAGATGGCACGCATTTTGAGGCTTCCCTGGGGGATACCCGCGCTCTTCCCCCCCAGTTTCCCCGTCACTTGCAGTTGCCCAACGCTTCCATCATCTCTTCGGGACAGATTCGGGATCGAGAGGGGGGCCTTGCCTCCCTGATCTTGCAGACCTCTCAGCCTCTGGAGGCGATTGCCGCCTACTATCGCCGCACCCTGTGGGGCCGGGGCTGGGACATCCTCTCGGACATCGAGCAGGCCAATGGGATCCGCACCTTGGTGTTCGAGTCTCCCCCCCACCCCAAAAAGCCTCTCCAACAGGCGGTGGTGCAAGTGGGATCCCCCCGTCGCGGGCCGGATCAGGTGGAATACCGCGATATCTTGATCTTGCTGAGCACCGTATCCCCCTCTGCCACGGCAGAAGACCTCTCTGCGGCCAAGCTCGCTCCCCCAACTTTCCCCTGAGGATGCCCATCTATACCCAGTCAATTCCGATTGCGGCCAGCGTGGCCCAGGTGGATCGCTGCCTCACCGACCTGGAGTTGATGAAGCGCTGGCTCAACCCGCTGTTGGGCTGTGAGGCGGTGGGATCCCCTCTGGCGGAATTGGGCAGCCGCTACCGCTTTTTCCTTCGCTTGCCGTTTGTATCCCCCAGCTTGGATTGCGTGATTACAGAGCGGGCAGAAGGCTTGGTGCAGTGGCAGTTTGAGGGGTTTTTTGAAGGAACCGACCGCTGGGAGTGCCATCCCCAGCCGGAGGGTACCCTCCTGGTCAATTGCTTCGACTTCCGCATCCCCAATCCCTGGGTGGCGGCAGGGTTTTACCTGTTGGCAGCAGGGCCGACCCAGCAGGATATGCGGGCCCAGCTCCGACGGCTGAAGGCAGTGGCCGAGGCTTTGGGTTAGGCTGGTGGCAAGTAGTAAAGAAACGTAAAAAACTGCAATGACCAGCAACAGCGGACTGTTTAACCGTCGCTTTGCCGACAACTTCATCCCCCAACCAGCCAACACTTCTCTGGAAATCGGCCAGATTGCCCCCGATTTTGAGCTGCCGCGCGTGCAAGGGGATCCCGTGCGGCTATCGGACTACCGCGGCCAAAAGCCGGTGGTTCTGGCTTTTACTCGTATCTTCACCGAAAAGCTTTTTTGCCCTTTTTGCTACCCCCACATCCAAGAGCTGAAAGCCCGCTACAGGGAGATCCAAGCTCTGGGGGCGGAGCTGCTGATGGTCACCAGCACCGATCCGGTTCAAAGCCAGCAGATTCAAGCAGACCTGCAGCTGCCTTACCCGCTGCTGGTGGATCCCGAATGTAAAACCTTCCGCCTCTATGGGGTTGGCCAAGCTTTGGGAGCACCCCTGCCGGCCCAGTTCGTTGTGGATCGGGAGGGCAAACTGCGCTTCAAGCATGTTTTCTCCTTTGCCCAGCCCAATGCCGATACCGATGAGGTGCTGCGGGTGTTGCGGGAGGGGCTGCAAACCGGCTGGGATGGAACCCGTAGGGTGGCCCCTATCCCCTTTTTCTAGGGATCGGGCTTCTCTGCCATTGGACTTCCAGGGAGAGAGACTGCGATGTTTGCCCGTCTGGCCCAGAGTGGGGCGCGTCAGGCCGAGATCCTGGAGGTGGTTTTGCGCCACGGTTGGGACTACATGCGCCGCTTGCTCTCTTTTGGCAAGGCTGGGGAACCCCAACTGCCCCCCCCAATGGTGCTGCGCAACATTTTGGTGGATCTGGGGCCGGTCTATGTCAAGCTGGGCCAGCTGCTGAGCACCCGTCCGGACCTGTTGCCGCGAGAGTACATCGAGGCCCTCAGCACCCTACAGGCCGACGTACCTCCTGTTCCCTGGAATGCGGTGGAGATCCTGCTGCGGCAGCAGTTGCGGCAGCCGTTGGAGCAGGTGTTCAGCAGCCTGGACACAGAGTCGGTTGCGGCGGGATCCATTGCCCAGGTCCATCGGGCTTGTCTGGTCAGCGGCGAGTGGGTGGCCCTCAAGATCCAGCGGCCCGGGCTGGAGGCGGTGGTGGAGCGGGATACGCGGCTAATCCGGGGCATTGCCGAGCTGGTGGCGCAAACGGAGTTCGGCAGGTTGGCAGATGTGGTGGCCTTGGCGGATGAGTTCTGCCGGGCCATTCAAGCAGAGCTGGACTTTACCCAAGAGGCCCGCCACACCGAGCAGCTCCGCCAACAGTTGCAAAGGGGGCGTTGGTTTGATCCGGCCCAACTGGTGGTGCCGCGCATCCATTGGCCTCTCACCACCCCAAAGGTGTTGACGCTGGAGTGGATCGAGGGCCGGCCCCTGTTGGAGGCGGATCGCAGCGACGCGGACCCGGAAAACATCGCCCGCCTCTTGACCCGCGCTTTTTTCCAGCAGATCTGCATTGATGGCTATTTCCACGCCGATCCCCATCCCGGCAACCTCTTTTACTTGGGATCCGGTCGCGTAGCCCTGCTGGATTGCGGCATGATTGGGCGGCTGGATCCGCGTACGCAGCAGATTCTGCTGGAGCTGATGCTGGCCATTGTCAGCCTCGATGCCCAGCGCTGTGCCGAATTGACCCTGGAGTTGGCCCTGCCGGAAAGATCCACGGCCCGCTCGCGGGATCAGACTGTCAGCTTGGCCCAGCTCCAAAGCGACTACGAGCGCCTTCTGCGGCAGTACTACACCCTGAGCATTGCGGAACTCAACTTCAGCCAGCTCTTTTCCGAGATCCTGCAGGCGGCCCGGCGCAACCAGATCCGCATTCCCGGCAATTTGGGCCTCTGTGCCAAGGCGCTGGCCAATTTGGAAGGGATCGCCCGCCAGCTCACCCCCGACTACAACCTGCCGGAGCAGCTTCGCCCCCTGATGGCGGATGTGTTTCGGGCGCAATTGCTGGGGGAGGCCCCTCTGCCTTCGCTGCTGCGCACGGCTTTGGATTTGAAAAATCTCTCTCTGCAATCGCCGCGCCAGATGGAGCTGCTGCTCAGCCGCATCACGTCGGAAACCCAGCGCTGGAACTTGACCATCCAAGAGCTGGACGGGATCCGCAGCAGCCTGGATCAGTCGGCCAACCGCCTTTCCTACAGCATTGTGGTCGGCTCTCTGATCGTCGGAGCTGCCATCATCTCGGCTCAGACGCAGCGCTTCCAGGTCTTTGGGCTGAGCGAACTCCTCTTCGGCGCGGCCAGCCTGTTGGGGCTGTGGCTCGTCATCAGCATCCTGCGCTCCGGTCGCCTGCGCGGCTAGATTGGCTGAGGTTGGCTCATCAGTGGACTCAGGGCCCTACTGCCCTTGTCTAGATCTCGATGTTTCCAAAAGAACACCAAAACGGTATCAACGCCTCCGCGAGCGATCCGCCAAAAGCCGCAAAGGCCGATTCTTTCGTTCGATCCCTCGACGCCTTGCGCCACAAGGCTTTCCGGCCCCAAAACCCCCTCGCCAAAACTCTTTTTGCCGACTTTTTTCCGGATCCCTCGCAAATGGGCCTTGCATTCCTTGCCCTGCTTGGGTTTAATAGGGGTGGAGTTCCCCCTTCGGGGGGATCCCTAGAAATTGGAAAGGCGGCAACCGTGTCGGTGGGTGGTAAGGGGGATCCCATGTTCCCCCTTCGGGGGGATCCCTAGAAATTGGAAAGGGGCGCGTTGCCGCGCTTTCTCGAGCTCCAGCCATTCGCGTTCCCCCTTCGGGGGGATCCCTAGAAATTGGAAAGCTTTGCCAATACCATATTAGCTTTTCATTATAGCCATAGTTCCCCCTTCGGGGGGATCCCTAGAAATTGGAAAGCGCGTAGTGCGGAGGATGTCAATACTGCAGTTCGCAGTTCCCCCTTCGGGGGGATCCCTAGAAATTGGAAACCTCTTAGTGAACTGAACGCCCTTAAGGTGTGGTACATAGACAAGTTCCCCCTTCGGGGGGATCCCTAGAAATTGGAAACGACCGTAGAACCTGCTGTTTGGTGTACTTCATCTGGAGTTCCCCCTTCGGGGGGATCCCTAGAAATTGGAAACCCAAAAACACCAAACTGGACAAAGGTATCGAAAAGGCAAGTTCCCCCTTCGGGGGGATCCCTAGAAATTGGAAACACTTTAAGGAAGTTCTCTACTCTTACTTGGACAACTTGTTCCCCCTTCGGGGGGATCCCTAGAAATTGGAAAGGTCCCTACCTCTAAGGTAGGGTAGTTCCATATATATAAGGAGTTCCCCCTTCGGGGGGATCCCTAGAAATTGGAAAGCTAGAATGGATCCCTTATCCTCGTATTCTCCTAGTTCCTGTTCCCCCTTCGGGGGGATCCCTAGAAATTGGAAACTGCAATTTCCACCTGACAATCAGGTGAAATGGGTACGTTGTTGT
Source organism: Thermostichus sp. MS-CIW-40 (assembly GCF_054058315.1). NCBI lineage: Bacteria > Bacillati > Cyanobacteriota > Cyanophyceae > Thermostichales > Thermostichaceae > Thermostichus > Thermostichus sp. MS-CIW-40. The sequence continues at coordinate 8,514 of NZ_JBSSAC010000021.1, read as the reverse complement.
TCCCCCTTCGGGGGGATCCCTAGAAATTGGAAACAGCAATAGGCATATCACCTGGATAGTCACAAACATCCAAGTGTTCCCCCTTCGGGGGGATCCCTAGAAAATGGAAACTAGTAATGGGGGTGGTAAAGGTAACCGTGTAAGGTGTTCCCCCTTCGGGGGGATCCCTAGAAATTGGAAACTCGAGATACATATCTTCGATGTCATCCAGCTCGCGATCCGTGAAGGTTCCCCCTTCGGGGGGATCCCTAGAAATTGGAAACTTACCTGGAACCCCATAGAACACAGCGGTAGCCATATTTTGTTCCCCCTTCGGGGGGATCCCTAGAAATTGGAAACTTCGTACTCATCAGGTACGAAGTCGGGATCCAGTTCATGTTCCCCCTTCGGGGGGATCCCTAGAAATTGGAAACCCTCCGATTGCGGTGGACGGCAACCGGCAAGTTTTCCGTGGAAGTTCCCCCTTCGGGGGGATCCCTAGAAATTGGAAACACGCAAGCTGTTCGAAATCAGGTGCTGCCGGATGAATCTGGTTCCCCCTTGGGGGGGATCCCTAGAAATTGGAAACCATTCTGCGTAGAGACACGGCAACTCATCCTTGTAACAATAGGTTCCCCCTTCGGGGGGATCCCTAGAAATTGGAAACGCGGCGGCATCTGTGCGCGTGTGATCGTGATCATTTGAACGTTCCCCCTTCGGGGGTATCCCTAGAAATTGGAAACTCCCTACCGACGTGGCGAACGGCTGCCTATGGTCTGACTGGTTCCCTGTCACTCCTACGTAAAAGGTGGCGAGCTGCTGATGACGATTGAGCACTTTCTCTTGGAAGACGCGCTCACGTTGCATGAGCAGATGCAAGAGCTGGACACCATACTGAAGCGTCTGGCCAGACTAAACGGCGCTATTGGTTAGCCAGCGACAAATTTGCACACTTATCGAGTTCTGTCCCAGGTCAAGCTGCGGGCAAACTTTGCTGCATATTTTTTCGCTGTATATGTATCTGCCTAAACCCCCCGACTACGCGGAGCGCTACGCCTATGTCAAGACTCATAAAGCCGCCCTAGCGTTGTACAATTTCCTGTCCTTAGCAGGGCTGCTGACCGCTTCCGTGCTGTTTGCCGCCCAAGCACCTTGGCTAGCTATTTACTGGCTCTACATTGCCACTTACAGTTGGTGGCTGGCCTTCTCCTACGCCGTGACGCTGGTGGCGCGACCGTTTCGGTTGAGCGAGCAGGAGCGGTTGCTTCGGCGATACGCCAACGGAGCCGAGCGGGTGGACGTATTCGTGCCCAACTGCGGTGAGGACTTGGCCGTTTTGGAGAATACGTTTGCCCACGCGGCGCGCCTGAAGTGGCCGCGAGACCGTTTGCGCTTGTACTGTTTGGACGACCGGGGACGTCCTGAGGTGCGCAAGCTGGCAGAGCGCTACGGGTTTATCTACTTGAGTCGACCCGACCGGGGCCACATGGCCAAGGCGGGCAACCTCAAATACGGGTTTACGTACAGTGCGCTGGCCGAAGGCGGCGGTGGGGACTATATTTTGGTTTTGGATGCGGACTTTGCGGTGGCGCCGGACTTTCTGCGGCAGACGGCGCCGTACCTGCGGGCCGACCCCCGGCTGGCCATTCTGCAGACGCCACAGTACTTCGACAGTCGTGACCCCCGCCTCAACCGTTTGGCCCGTGGCGCTGCCTATGTGCAGGAGCTCTTTTACCGGGTGGTGCAGACGGTGCGGGACACCTGGGGTGGGGCCATCTGCTGCGGTACCAGCGCCCTGTACCGGCGCAAGGCGTTGGAGAGCGTGGGCGGGTTTTACCAGATACGCCACTCGGAAGACGTCAATACGGGCTTTCAGCTCTTGCGCCACGGCTGGCGGATTCGCTACATTCCGCTGATTTTGTCCAAGGGCCTCTGTCCTGACCAGATGCCGGCGTACTTTGCCCAGCAGTACCGCTGGGCTTGTGGCAGTCTGTCTCTGTGCTTCTCGCGTCGCTTTTGGCTATCGCCCATACCGACGATGGTGCGCCTCAACTACTTCGGCGGGATGCTCTACTACCTCTGCACGGCCGCAGCAGTGCTGCTGACGCCCCTGCACCCGTTGGTGATGGCGTGGTTCTTTCCGCAGAACGTCCATTGGTACAACCCGGTCTTTGTGCTGCCCGCGTTTATTTACACCTTTGCCGTCATGCCGTTCTGGCACCGAGCCCGTTGGGGCCTGTATGCGCTGCGTTTGCCCGTCGTCTATAGCTGGGCTCACGCTTTTGCCCTTTGGGACTTGGCCACCGGCAACCTCATGCCTTGGCAGCCCACGGGCGCAGTGAGCAACAAGCTACGTCGCTTCCAGCGTTTCCGCTTCTGCTGCCTTGGGTACAGCATCGCCGTTACTTTGGTTACCTATGTGGGCATGGGGCGTGCTGTAGCCACCTACCCGCTCTACGATTTCTTGCCGACTGCGTTGTTAGCGACCTTTTGGCTGTGGGTCAACGCCGGCGCAGCTATCGACGACGGTAATTAACCTAAGTTGGAGCTTGGGGTATTTGAGGAGTCGTGCGTTGCTATCGACTGGCAAGGCAGTTTGGAGGTGCCGGGCAGTAAACTGCACGAGTACCCTCAGCTATCCTAAATACAGCACGACCTTAAGCTGCGAGCTGCTTTTTAGGACTATCCAACCACCATCCAGGGCTACCTGCAAGCCGCTTGCTCGTCTGCTCTGTTGCCCAAGCTCTGGGCTGCGGAGCCGGAGTTGAGCTAGGTAGAGGTCGACTTTCTAAGTTTGTCACAAGCTTAGGGTGAGGATTGACAGCTTGTGGGCGCTCTGGAGCTTAGGGTCTGGCTTTGAAGCTATTTCTTTCCTTCTTTGGGAGATCCATAGGAATTGGAAACAGTTCAAGCAAGCGCTTGAATCTAGACTTTTGTAGGTCGAAGTGTTCCCCCTTCGGGGGGATCCCTAGAAATTGGAAACTTGTTGGATCCCTTGCCACCTTGGGGTGTATTTGTTGAGTCAGTTTCCCTGCAGTGAGGGCTCCCTAGGGATGGGGAAAGGACTCAACAGCTTGCGCTGGCTGGCGCGTCAGCATGCGCTTCGAGTTCTGGATGCTGCCGGTATAACCCTCAATGGCTCACAGCCCTGGGATATTCAAGTTCACGACGAGCGGCTCTACCTGCGCTGCCTGCTCTATGGATCCCTGGGCTTTGGCGAGGCCTACATGGAGGGCTGGTGGGATTGCGAGGCCATTGATGAGTTAGTTTGTCGTCTCCTAACTGCCCAGGCACCGCAGCAGGTGGGTTGGCTAACTCAGCCCTTGCTTGGGTTGGACAGTTGCCTCATCAACCGCCAGCGGGGCAAGGGGGCATTCGTCATTGGCCAGCGCCACTACGACATTGGCAACGATCTCTATGAGGCCATGCTGGATCGCCGCATGATCTACAGCTGTGCGTATTGGGATGGGGGCGCGCAAACTCTGGATGAAGCCCAAGAAGCTAAGCTTGACCTCATTGCCCGCAAGCTGGAACTCCAACCCGGCATGCGGGTGCTCGACATCGGCTGTGGCTGGGGCGGCACAGCCCAGTACCTGGCCGAACGCTACGGGGTGCAGGTTGTGGGGATTACTGTTTCCAAAGAGCAAGCCAAACTGGCCAGCGAACGCTGCCGCGGCCTGCCGGTCGAGATTCGGTTAGAAGACTATCGCCAGACCCAGGGAAAGTTTGATCGCATCCTTTCTGTCGGCATGTTTGAACATGTTGGCTACCGAAACTACCGAACGTTTATGCAGGTAGCCCGCCGCTTGTTGAACGACAATGGCTTGTTTCTTCTGCACACCATCGGCAGCAACGTGGCCTACCAGGGGCGGGATCCCTGGATTGAGCGCTACATTTTCCCCAACTCGATGCTGCCCTCGCCTCATCTGATTACTGCAGCCTTTGAGGGCTTATTTGTGCTGGAAGACTGGCACAATTTTGGGATCAATTACGTGGCCACCTTAAAAGCCTGGCACGCCAATTTCGAGCAGGCATGGCCAAAATTAGCCGACCGCTACGATGAGCGCTTTCGCCGCATGTGGCGGCTCTATCTCCTGATGAGTGCCGGTAGCTTCAAGGCCCGGGCCAGCCAACTTTGGCAACTGGTCCTCTCACCACGGGGAGTAAGTGGCGGCTATCGCTCGCTTCGGTAACGACAGTCCCAAAAGTTTGCAGGTGCCCCTGCGCCCTCGCTGAGTGGGGGTGTTATGATGAGTTTGATTATCATTCTCACTCTAGACAAGCTGAGGGATGCCCGCAGCTCTGCAGCAAATTGTCAATCGCTTCCAGAAGGCCAAGACCTCGCGGCAGAAGTATGAGCTTCTCCTAGCCTATGCCAAGCACCTGCCACCCTTTCCCGAAGCGGAGAGGAAGGAGGAGAACCTAGTCAGAGGTTGCGCTTCGCGGGTGTGGCTGGCCACTGAGTTTAGGGAGGGCAAGGTCTACATCCAAGGGGATGCCGATGCTCAGTTGGTCAAGGGTTTGGTGGCCATTGTGGTGGAGGGGCTAAGTGGCCTAGCGCCGGAAGAGATTTTGGGGGTTTCCCCAGAGTTTGTGCGGGAGATGGGCCTCAATTTCAGCCTTAGCCCTTCCAGGAGCAACGGTCTGGTGAGCATGTTTTCGATGCTGCGGCAGAGGGCCTTGGCTTTTGGGAAGTCAGTTGCTTCCAGCTCTGCTGTCTCTGTTGTCTTGTGAGGTATTCAGGCTCATGACTGATCAAGCTAACTCTATCCGTTCGGCTCGACCGGTGCGATCGCTGGTCTCGCTGCTGGCCGCCCTCTCGGTCGGGATTCTGGGAAGCCTGCAGATGCGCCAAGAAGAGTCCCGGGCCCAGCAGGGATCCAGCCCCCCAAAGGTGGTGACCACGATTTTGCCGATAACGCAATTTACCCGTGCTGTGGCCGGGGATCGGGCAGAAGTCACGCCACTCCTTCCCCCTCAGATGGGGCCGCACGATTTTCAGGCTCGACCTGAGGAGGTTCGTTTGCTGGCTCAGGCGGATGTGTTGGTAATCAATGGGCTGGGAATGGAAACTTTCCTGGAGGGGTTGATCGCCAATGCCGCAAATCCCCAATTGCTGACCATCGACAGCAGCGAAGGGATCCCAACTTTGCGGGCTGAGGAGCCAGAGCATGGGCACTCCCACGGTCACGGCCATGGACACTCTCATGGACACAGTCACGGCCATTCTCACGGGCATGGCCATGGCCACTCTCATGGGCACAGCCACGGCGAGTTTAACCCCCACATTTGGCTGGATCCCAGGCGGGCTATTCAGCAGGTGGAAAACATCCGCGACGGCTTAATCGCTGCGGATCCGGCAGGGGCGGAGATCTACCGGGCCAATGCGGCTGCTTTTATCGAGAAGCTCAAGGCTTTGGATGAGGAGATTGCCGCTCGGCTAGCTCCCTTTGCCGGAAGAAGCTTTGTGGTCTTCCACGACTTTGCCCCCTATTTTGCCGAGCGCTACAACCTCAAAGCCGAGTTCTTGGTGGAGATCCCAGAGGCCAATCCTTCTCCAGAAGATGTGCGACGGGTGATGGAGACGGTGCGGGAGTCGGGCCTGAAGACCATCTTGGTGGAACCTCAGGTGGGAGACAACAACCCCTTCCAGATCTTGGCCAGGGATTTGGGGGTGGAAGTGCGGGTTTTCGATCCCATCGAGACTGCCGGCCCTGAGGGGATCGAGCCGGAATATTACCTGACCATCATGCGGCAGAACGTGGATAATCTGATCTCGGCCTTTGAGAAGGAGACGGCCTTTGTGCCGCTGGAGCTGCCCTGGCTTGGGCAAGGTTCGCTGGAACAACTACTGGCGAGGGGGCGGTGACCGGCGAGGTTGTCCTTCGCGTGGAGGGGCTGACGGTCTATCGGGGATCCCGCTTGGCAGTACAGAATGTGTCATTTGAGCTGAGGGCGGGATCCCATACGGCGGTTGTTGGCCCCAATGGAGCCGGCAAAAGTACCTTGGTACAGGCGATTTTGGGGATCCTGCCGCGGCAGTGCGGCTCGGTTTGGATTCTGGGAGAGCCGGTGCGCCTGTCCGGCTATTTGCCCCCGTCAGTGCGGCAGCAGGTGGCTTACGTGCCCCAGCGTTTTCAGTTCAATCCTGGGCTTCCCATGGTGGTGGAGGAGTTTGTGGCTTTGGGTTGGGGGGCGTTGCAACCCCGCTGGCCCTGGCAGCAGCGCTCTGCTCGGCGGCAGGCGGTGAAAGAGGCGTTGGAACGGGTCGGCGCATCCCACCTGTCCTCTAAGGCTTTGGGCCAGCTCAGCGGCGGGGAGCTGAAACGGGTGCTGTTGGCCTATTGCTTGGCTTGGCCGCGGCGGTTGCTTATCCTCGACGAGGCACCGGCAGGCTTAGATACGCTCAGCGAGGGGGAGTTTTACCGGCTCTTGGAAGAGCTGCGCCAATCTCTGGGCTGGGCCATTTTGCAGATCTCCCATGATCTGGAAATGGTGTCTTGCTATTGCGACCGCGTGCTGTGCCTCAACCAATCCCTCATCTGCCAGGGATCCCCCCAGGTGGCTTTGGCACCAGAAGTGTTGAGCCGCGTTTATGGGCCTGTTCGCGACAGCGGTGCGGAGCACTATTTTGCCCGCTACATCCACCGTCACTGAGAGACAAAGAGATGTCGGAAGGCTGGGCGCAGGTGGTGGAGCTGTTGCAGTTGCCCTTTATGCAGCGGGCCATGCTGGGCGGGATCCTCACCGGCATGACGGGCGGGCTGCTGGGCAGCTTTGTCATCTTGCGGCAACTGTCGTTTTTTAGCGATGCCCTGGGGCATTCGGCTCTGCTGGGGATTGTTTTGGGAGTGCTGCTGGGGCTGGATCCCACCGTGGTGTTGATGGTGTTTGGGGTGGGATTTGCTTTGGGCGTCACCTTTGTCTTGGAGCGCACTCAACTGTCGGCGGATGCGGTGCTGAACATCATCTACTCTTCCTCTTTGGCGCTGGCCGTTATCGCCCTCAGCTTGCTGCCCGGCTATCGGGGCAACCTCAACCAGTTGCTGTTCGGGGACATTTTGGGGATCAGCCCAGCGGCCCTGTGGACGAGCGGGATCCTCTTGCTCATCGGCTTGGCCTATGTGGGATTGACTTTGCCCTCCCAGATGTTGCTTACCTTGGATGAGCCGCTGGCGCGGGCACGAGGGGTTCAGGTGGGCTGGCAGCGGCTGGCCTTTGTGGTGTTGCTGGCTTTGGTGGTGGCCCTGGCGATTCGCTCGGTGGGGGTGTTGCTGGTGAGCGCTTTTGTGGTCATCCCGGCCTCGACGGCAAGGCTTTTGGGATCCCGCTTTACAACCTATGTGCTGCTGGCCATAGGTATTGGGGGACTGAGCGCGGTGCTGGGGATGATCGCCTCGGCAACCTTCAACCTGCCCTCCGGCCCCAGCATTGTTGCCACCCAGTTGCTCTTTTTTCTCCTAGCTATGGCGCTCAAGGGGGTGTCGCAACTCCTGCAGCTCTAGCTAGCGGCAATCCAAGAGCTCTCTCGGGCAGCGGCTTTTCCTGCAGAAGCTGGCCAAACAGGCGGCGATAGCTCTCTGGAAAGACCTGCCCGCTGAGGGTGGGCTGCTCGTAGACGCGCTTGAGGGTGTTGAGATCCCGCTTGGTAATGTTGGGCACCCGCAACACCCGCCGATTGCCGGTAGCCGCCGCATGGTGTCCGCCATACATCAGATCCCGCAGGTTCGGGCTATGGCCCCACAGCCCCAGCCCATGCCCGATCTCGTGTCGGGCCACCGCCGTTATTTCGGCCAACCCCTGTCCTTCTGCAATGACGATGCGCACCCGCTGCTGCAAAGAGCCATCGGAGGCGAAGAAAAACTCCGGGCGGGCCGCCCCAGCCACCCCGCCGCCAATAGGAGGAACGCGGTAAATGCTCATCCCGTAGAAAGCCTCCTCCTCTTTGGCCACCACCTTGAGCGGGATGTAGGCCGACCACTCCTTCACCGCTTGCTCCACGGAGGCCTTCCACTGGGGGTGATCCCCTTGGATGTAGATAGGGACGGGATAGAAGGCCCACTGGGCATAGGCTCCACCTGGCAAAAGCGGCTCGATTTCCTCAAAGTAGTCTCCCACCGCCTTGTCGTAGGCGTAGCGATCCAGGCCGGGGGGGAGTTTGAGCCGCATCGGCTGCGGCAGTTCTCCGGCTTGAGTTTGAGCCTGGGCTTGCAGGGCTTCAATGCCAAAAAAGCGGGGAACCAGCAGGGATCCCCTGCCCCCCACTGCCAGGACGAGGAGCATCGTCCAGCCGAGGATGCAAAGCTGTAGAATGCGCCGCCGCATCAAAGCCGCCCTTTCGCCCTTGTCTTTCTACAAGGTTAGTGGCTCAGAAAGCAAGTGTCGTTCGTTTGACATCCTCCCCGGCCTGAAGGCCGGAGATTCCTACCACGCTACGCACGGATGGCTCCTTGCGCAGTCGTCTCGGCGGGTTCCTGCTTCCGACCGCCCGTGCAGTTCGATCCACAGGCCATCCGGGCTGACACGGGTGGTTCA
>NZ_JBSSAC010000020.1:0-46928 GCF_054058315.1 Thermostichus sp. MS-CIW-40 | reverse complement strand
GGTTATCGGTGGAGGTGACCCACTCGCAGAACTGCTCCCACACGTTGCTGGTTGAGCGACGTTGGATAACAGTAGTCATGAGGTCAAACTTCCCTGAGGAAGCGCGAAGATTGACAACCTAAACTTAAAACATCCGTTAAGTTTCGTCAACCACCTTTTTTGATCCTGAGAGAGGCCATGTCGCTTGTCCGCTGGATTTTAGGGATCCACACCACCACGCCCGTTTTGGGCCTGGCCCTGCTGCCGTTGGAGCCAGGGTTGGGAGAAACCCGCAGTCAGAGCTGGTGGCTGGATCGGGAGATGGCAGCGCAGTTGCACCCCTGCTTGAAAGTCTTCTTGGCCGGTCAAGCTTGGTCGCAGATAGCTGGGATCGCTGTAGCTTTGGGGCCGGGCAGCTTTACGGGCAGCCGTTTGGGGGTGAGTGTAGCCCGCCTGCTGGGCCAGCAACTGCGCATCCCCGTGTTCGGCTACTCGGCTTTGGCCGTCCTCGCCCGCCAGGTGTGGCAGGAGCAGGGATCCCCGCCCCAGCCCTTGACGGTGGCGGTGCAGATGGACGCCAAACGAGGAGAGCGGTATGGCGGTGTGTATCGGGTGGTGGAAGAGCGTATCGCTGCAGAAGCGGCCGATCGGCTCTGGGAGGAAGAGGCTTGGCAGGCCCTTCTCCGCCATTGGCCGCAAGCTTTATCTGTAGATGCCGACGATTTTGTGGATTCTGCACCTGTGGTGGCGTTGGCAGAATTGGCCCGCGCCGATTTTCGGGCCGGATTGCGCCCTCAGTGGCAGGAGGTGTTGCCCCTTTACGGTCGCCAGCCCCCGATTGATCTCAGAGGGCTGAATCGGACTCCGCCTCCCCAGCGCGAACGGAGTGCCCCATCGTCACGGTAAGATTGGGAAGTCTAAGCAACGGATCCCTCTGCTGACATGATCTCAAGCAACGATTTGCGCCCTGGCGTCTCTGTAGAAATTGACGGAGCTCCCTACAAGGTGATCGAGTTCCTGCATGTGAAACCCGGCAAGGGGGCAGCCTTTGTGCGCACTAAGCTCAAAAACATGCAGACTGGCAACGTTGTGGAGAAAACCTTCCGCGCCGGTGAAACCCTGCCCGCAGCCACCATCGAAAAAGTCGAGATGCAGTATCTCTACGCGGAAGGGAACAACTTGGTGTTTATGGACATGGAGACCTATGAGCAGGCTCCAATTACCGCCGCCCAAATTGGCTCCGCCGTGAAATATCTGAAAGAAAACATGCAAGTGTCAATCTTGCGCTGGAATGGGCAGGTGATCGATGTGGAGCTGCCCAACACCGTTGTTCTGGAAGTGGTGGAAACAGATCCAGGGGTGAAAGGAGATACCGCCACTGGGGGAACCAAGCCGGCCAAGCTGGAGACCGGTGCTGAGATCCAGGTGCCTTTGTTCATCAAGGTTGGAGAACGGATTCGGGTCGATACCCGCACCGACACCTATCTGGGCCGGGAGTGAGTTCTCCCTCTCCTTTTCGGTTATGGATTTCTGTTGTGGACAGGTGATGCATCAGGAGTGAACCTTCCCTTGGATGTTGTCAATTGGCAGGAAATTCGTCTTCTCCTGGCCGCTCTGCAAGAGAGCGATGTTACCGAGCTAACTCTGGAGTTCAAAGATTTTCGCCTCACCTTGCGCAAAGGGATCCCGACTGAGCTCTCCTCCACCCCCGCCAGTCCGGTTATTGTCTCCTCTGCGCCTCCTCCTGCTCCTGCAGAAGCGCCCCCTCCTCCCACTGCTCCCAAATCCACCCCCAGCCATTGGATAGACGTGACGTCACCAATGGTGGGCACTTTCTACAGCGCCCCAGCTCCAGGTGAACCTGACTTTGTGCGGGTTGGCCAACGGGTGAACAAGGGCCAAACCCTGTGCATCATCGAGGCCATGAAGCTGATGAACGAGATCGAGGCCGAAGCGGCAGGCGTGGTGACCGAGATTTTGGTGAGCAATGGGCAATCGGTGGAGTTTGGGCAGGTGTTGATGCGGTTGGATCCCACGGCTTGATGGGCAAGGGGGTAAACCGGATTTTGGCGACCCAATCTCCCTTGCCTGTGTATACACCAGAGTTGAATCGGATTGAGGGGATGTGGTCGGTGTTGAAGCGCTGTATCCGGCAGTTTTCCAGAGCCGGGAAGTATGGGATGGAGCAAAGGGTACAGACCGCTTTGCTACTCATCAATCCATTCAATCTATCCTGCTGGGAGAAAAGTTGGGGGTGACAGCCTGGGAAACCCTCTCAGACCAATTTGACCAGTCTGCGCGCCCCTTTCACAGCCCTACCTGTGCCCCAGTTGCCGATGGCTCCCAGCTGAGGTTAAGAGAAGCCCATAGCCCCCCGGCCCCTCATTGACTATGATGCGGGCGTGAGGTGTGAATAAGTACCTAAACAATGGCAACCCAACGCATTTGCTTTGCTCAAGTCTCAGATGTCCACCTGATGCCCGAGACGGGGTGCCGCTGTTGGTGGATGTCCGATTCCCCTCGCCGCCAGTTGGAAGCCGCCGTTGCCCATCTCAACCAGGTGCCCGATCTGCACTTCGTGGTGTTTACCGGGGATTTGGTGGATCAAGCGGATCCGGAGAGCTTTCAATCTTTCCAGGAGATTGTTGCCCAACTGCGGGTGCCCTATTACCTCAGCCTGGGCAACCACGATATCGACACCCTGAGGAGAAAGGGACGCTTTAACCGAGATCAGTTTATCCGTTGGTGCCAAAGCCAATTTCCCCTGTCCCTGGCTCCCACTGGTTACGTCGATTACAGCCTTTCCCCTCTGCCCGGGATCCGCTTGATTGCCCTCGACGCCAGCTTAGGACGCTTCCCTTTACCTCAGGGCGTGCTACGCCCCTCCCAACTGCACTGGCTGGACGAACATCTGCAAACGGTGCCGGAAGAATGGCTGATCCTGCTGATCCATCAGCCGCCCTTCATTGCTCCCACTCAAATGGACGCGGTTTTGTTTCGCAAGTACCGGCTCCTCAGCGAACCAGCCTCGGCGCTACACGCTCTCTTGGCCCGTCACGGACGGGTGGTGGCGGTGCTGAGTGGGCATCTGCATGTGCCGAAGGTGTATGTCCGCGATGGGATCCCTTACCTGACAGCACCTCCTCTGGTAGGGCCGGTTTCGGCTCTGCGGGTGTTTGAGCTGGACGTGAACCCACGACGAGGGGTGTTGCGCTACCACTGGGTTAAGTTGCCGGAGTTGGATCCCAGCCCCCTCTGGCACGGCTTGGTGATGGGGATCCGACGGGATCGCTGGGGACAAATCCCTCTCCGGGCCAAGGGATCCCGCTCTCTCCCTCTGCCCGCTGCCGCCTGGTAATCAAAACCCCTAAAGCTTGACCGAATTAGTGTAGATTAAAAAAGCAAAAATCGTCGAGTTCGGTGTCTTCCCCCTATGACAGCAAGCCTTTCTCCTTCTAGCCGCTGGGAGCTGGCGGCTCAAGCGCTGCGGGAGCAGTATCAACCTCAAGTGGCGTCCCTGAGCGAACGGTTTGAGCCTTTGTCGGCAAGCGACCTGCTCACCTGGGCGGTTGAAGAATTTGGAGATGGGCTGGTGCTGGCCTGTAGCTTTGGCCCGGAAGACCTAGTGCTGATCGATCTGCTCACGGCGATTAACCCCCGTGTTCGCGCTTTTTTTCTGGACACCGATTTTCACTTCCCGGAAACCCTACAACTGCGGGAGCAGGTGTTGGCGCGCTACCCCCACTTGCAACTGCAGATCTTCAAGCCCTTGCTTACCCCGGAAGAGCAGGCAGCTCAATACGGGCCAGAACTGTATCGCTCTAACCCCGACCTCTGCTGCAACATCCGCAAGGTGGAGCCCTTGAATCGTGCTCTGGCCGGTTGCACCACTTGGATTACAGGGATGCGTCGGGAACAATCCCCCACCCGCGCCGATATCGGCAAGGTGCAGTGGGACGGCAAGCGCAACCGCCTCAAACTCAACCCGCTGGCCGACTGGACAAATGGCCAAGTTTGGAAATACATCCTTGACCACGGGATCCCTTACAACCCCCTGCACGATCGCCACTACCCCAGTATCGGCTGCCTCCACTGCACTGCGCCTGTTGAGCCAGGGGCGGATCCCCGCTCTGGACGCTGGAAGGGCACAAGCAAAACCGAATGCGGCCTGCATACCTAACCCATGACTGCTTCCTCCATCCTTGAGGTGGCTCAGTTTGAAATTACCCCCGGCTCTGAAGCCGCCTTTGAAGCCGCCATCGCTCAAGCTTTCATCTATTTGCAGCAGACCGACGGCTACCAAGGGCACCAACTGCAGCGCTGTCTGGAGCACCCTCAGCAATACCTACTGCTCGTTCAGTGGGGATCCCTAGAGGCCCATCTGGTCAACTTTCGCCAATCGGAAAACTTTGTCCGCTGGCGTGCCCTCATCGGGCCCTACTTTGCTCGCCCACCCCAGGTGTTGCACTACCAGTTGCTGACCGGATCCCCTTTTTGATTTGAAATAGGGCACCCGTCCACTCTCCACCCAGGCTAATCCCAATGGGACAGGTTAAGATGTGATATTATTTATTTCCGGCCTTCAGGCAGATGCACAGCGGCATCGCTCGTAGGGGCTGTTAACTCAGTGGTAGAGTACCACCTTGACACGGTGGGAGCCGCTGGTTCAATTCCAGCACAGCCCATGTCCTTGACAGAAGCTCACAAGACTCTGCTCTGGGAGCGGGTTACCGTGCTGGGCCGAGCCTTACCCTGCAGGTCTTGCGAAACTGGGGATCCCTCACCGCCACGGATTCTACTGGTAGATATGGGCCGCTTTTAGCATGTGGTAGGTGATCAGCAATTGAGTCAAAGCCAGGGGATAGCTCTGGAGCAGCTCGCCGGTGGTGCCGATCAACTGGCCGATGTTGGGGTTTCCCTCTAAGCTACAGAACTTGCCCAGGTAAGGGATTTCGTTGCAGAGCATCCGCTCCAGCTCAATCACTTGGCTGGCCGTAGCATGGGCATCAATCTGCAAAACATCGACGGGCTTGCCCATATCCCGATCCAAATCCAAACGAATGGCAGAGCTAAGGTGATTGTCGCGGGCATTGAGGATTTGCCAAAAATCTGGGTGAGGAATGGTGGGGCGCAGCACCAAGCGTGCATTCAGCAATACCTCGTCTTGGTCGGATCCCCCTTGGGGCGGGTAAAAGGTGACCACTACATCGGCCCATTGGCGCTGTGGACGAATAAAAGCTTCTGAATCGGGTTCGCGCTTTTTGAGCTCTTCTCGCACTTGCTCTTCGGTATATCCGCGCTTGCGGGTGTCCCGCTTAATCTTCCAAAGGGCTCGTAAATGTTCTGGGGGAGCCAAATAAACCTTGACATCGTAGCTATCCCGCATACCACGGGTAAAGTAGCCCAGCAGCCCTTCGACAATCACGTATTTGTTGGGCTTGACATACTCTGGCGGGTCAAAGGTGCCGGTGCTGTGGTTGTAGACGGGCTTTAGGATCGGCTGGCCGGTGCGCAAGAGCGTCAGGTGCTGCTGAACGATATCCAGGTAGTTGCAGTCGGGATGGAGGGCTGTAATCCCCAGTTCAGCGCGTTGTTTGCGGTCGTAGCGGTGGTAGTCGTCGGTGCAAATGACAGTGACGTTTTCTTCCCCCAAGACTTGGGCAATGCCGCGGGTAAGGGTGGTCTTCCCAGCAGCACTATCGCCAACAATACCCAGAATAATCGGGCGCTGAGCCACGGATCCCTCTCCTGAATCGTGAATCTGGGGCGGAGAACTCGGACAACACCGGCCAAACTCAACTTCGTTTCGACCTGCGGATGGCCCCGATCAGAGAACAGGGATTGTCGGTCAGCAAACGAAGTTAAGCAAGCATTATCGGCTCTGGAGGGTATTGGGGCAAGCGAATGTTACAGTTCTTTCCAGCCATACCCACTCCAAGCCGGGGTAGGTATGCCCTTTGCCTGACAGGGATCCGCACCCAACTCCAGAAATCCCTACCGCAAGACTTAAAGATTGAATGCCCACAGCACCCCGACGTAAGGCCAGAGCGCTCTCACTCCATTGGCTAGGAACCCGGTTGCACCGGCATTGTAGAGCAACATGTTGAACTCATCCACAGGCAACTCGCAAATTGCCCTGGATCCCTATACTGGAGTAGAAGCACTGGAAGGCATCAAAGCAGCAAGGGTAGCATTAGGTCAGACCGCTAGAGGGGGAAGCAACCGATGGGATTGTTCGATCGGGTCAGCCGAATCATTAGATCCAATATCAATGCGCTGGTCAGCAGCGCCGAGGATCCGGAGAAAATCCTGAACCAGACCATTCAGGACATGTCTGAGGATCACTACCAGATGCGGCAAGCGGTTGCCCAGGCCATTGCTGCCCAGAAGCGGATAGAGCGGCAGTATGAGCAAGCACAGCAGAGTGTTGATGAGTGGCAAAGACGCGCCGAGTTGGCCCTGCGCAACAACAACGAAGCTTTGGCTCGGGAAGCGCTGGTGCGCAAGAAAACCTTTGCCGAGACTGCCCAAAGCCTGAAGCGGCAGTTGGATGAGCAGACTAAGCAGGTGGAGATCCTGAAGTCCAACATGACCAAGCTGGAGAGCAAGATCGCTGAGGCCAAGACCAAAAAGGACATGCTCATCGCTCGCGCCCGCGCCGCCAAGGCTTCCCAGCAAATCAATCAGGTTATCGGGCGGGTGGACGCCACAAGCGCCTTTGCCGCTTTTGAGCGTATGGAGGAGAAGGTGAACTCCCTGGAGGCCCAGTCGGCGGCAGTAGCCGAGCTGGCGGTAGACAATTTGGAAAACCAGTTTGCCGCTTTGGAGGCGGGTGGCTCGGATGTAGATCACGAGCTGCTGATGCTCAAGGCGTCGATCCAGGGTCAGTTGCCCTCTGGAGGGTCAAAGTCCTCAGGCCAACCTTCCACCGCAAGTGAGAGTGAGGTCGATCTGGAGTTGGAAAATTTGCGCAAGGAGATTGACCAGCTCTAACAGGCGGAATGTCGCTCTCCTCCGACTCTCAAGGCTCGCCGGGCTGAGTTTGGGCCGGGGGGTGGTAAGCTAACCAACAAGGACTCTGGCAGCCCTTCTGCCGGCCAGCAGGGCTGGCTTTGTCGGCAAAGCGTTCTACCTTAAGTGGCGGGGATCCTTATGAGGTAATTAACCCGCGAAAGGGCCATAACCTGCTTTCAGCAGGGCTGAGGTTAGTCTGCCTACGGTTTTGTGAGAGAACAAGCAACAATGACAACAGCGAGTATTAAGCCTCTCTTGGATGCCAAGCAACTGTTGCAGGCTTATGCGTCTGGCCAACGGGACTTTTCCGGCTCCAACCTGAGCGGAGCGCAGTTGAGTGGCGCGAATTTGAAGGGCATTATCCTACGGGATGCCGACTTGAGTGGGGCCGATTTGCGCGAGGCGGATTTGTCGGGAGCGGATCTCTCGGGAGCCGACCTGCGCGGAGCCAAGCTGCGACGGGTGAACCTGATTGGGGCTAAGTTGGTGAAGGCAGACTTGCGGGGGGCCAACCTCTACCGAGCCAAGCTGCTCAGGGCCGACCTCAGCGAAGCCGAGCTGAACCGGGCCGATTTGCGAATTGGGGCCGATCTGCGCGGAGCCATCATCACCAACACCCATTTTCGCGGTGCCCTCTACGACGAGTACACCAAGTTCCCGGATGGCTTTAACCCTACGGAGATGGGCATGTAGCCGGGGCTTCGCTCAGGGGATCAGGTTCTGCCACAGTTGGGCCATGCCTTCGGCAGCCGCCACAAAGGATGGATTGTGCAGGTCGGGCTTGTTGTAGCGCAAGGGATCCCCTGCCAGATCGGTAACCCTTCCCCCCGCCTGCTCCACAATGCACTGGGCAGCGGCAGTATCCCACTCCATGGTGGGGCCGAAGCGAGGGTAGAGATGGGCAGATCCTTCGGCCACAAGGCAAAGCTTTAGGGCACTGCCCACAGACTTCACTTCCAGAGAGCCACAGCGCTGCCGCAGCCGCTCGAGGAACTGCTCCGTCTCCGGGTTGCTGTGGGAACGGCTGGCCACCACTTGTAGGGGTTCTTGGGCGTAAGGGCAGGTGCGGATGGGCTGTTCGTGAACGCAGGACGGAGTCCTTTCCCTCTTGCAGGCCCCCAGCTTTTGCGCAGCCGCGTAGGTGAGGCCCAGAGCTGGGGCATGGACGACCCCCAGGATGGGGATCCCTTCCTCGATGAGAGCCATATTCACCGTAAACTGGCCGTTGCGCCCGATAAACTCTCGGGTGCCATCCAAGGGATCCACCAGCCAAAACCGCTCCCACTGTTGCCGCTCTGGGTAAGGGATCCCGCCCGATTCTTCCGAGAGCACCGGGATCCCTGGGGTCAGGTCTTGCAAGCCTTGCAGGATCAGGTGGTGGGAGGCCAGATCCGCCTCTGTAAGGGGAGAGGCATCCGCCTTGGCCCTTACCTGAAGCTGCTCCTGTCTGTAGATGGGCAAAATAGCCTGTCCTGCCGCCTCCGCCAGCCGACTTACCTTGGGCAAGAGAGCGGCCAGATCCTGAGCTTGCATAGGATCCCTCGCAGAGTTAGCAACGCACCGGAATGCCGTGGGCGGCCAAGTCGGCTTTGATTTGGGCAATCGTTAACTGGCCGTAGTGCAACAGAGAAGCCAACAGCGCTGCTTCTGCTCCCGCTTCCTGCAGAGCCTGGCGGATGTGGGCACACGCTCCTGCACCCCCAGAGGCGATCACCGGCACCGACACCGCATCCACCACCCGCCGGGTTAGCTCGAGGTCATAGCCTGCTTGAGTGCCATCGGCGTCCATGCTGGTGAGCAAGATCTCCCCTGCCCCCCGTTCGGCCACGCTTTTGGCCCACTCCACCGCGTCTAGCCCCGTCGGCTGCCTCCCCCCGCGCACGTACACTTCCCATCCCCCTCCCTGCGGTTTGGCGCGAGCGTCGATGGCCACCACAATGCACTGGGATCCAAACCAGCGGCTGGCTTGAGTCACCAAATCCGGATCCCTGACCGCCGCCGAATTGAGGCTGACCTTGTCTGCCCCGGCCCGCAGCAGTTGCCGGATCCCCTCCAGATCGCGGATCCCTCCTCCCACCGTGAGGGGAATGAACACCTGCTCTGCGGTGCGCCGCACCACCTCCAGCAAGATCTCCCGCTCTTCGTGGGTGGCGGTGATGTCCAAAAAGACCAGCTCATCGGCCCCCGCCTGATCGTAAGCCTGGGCCAGCTCTACCGGATCCCCGGCATCCCGCAAGTGCACAAACTGGATCCCTTTCACCACCCGCCCTGCCGCCACATCCAGACAGGGAATGATCCGTTTGGCCAACATCGCTCTCTCCCGAGGACTCCATACCGCTAACGCGAACAGAGGGGAACAACTGGGGATCGTTTTAGCCGAAGCTGATGACCAGGAAGGGTTCTTGAAACTTGGCCCCGGTCACCTGCCGACCCGCCAAGCTGGGGGGCAAGAACAAATTGCGCCGCTGATCCCCGGCGGTGATGGTCAGCTCCGGGCCCGACTGGCTCAGCTCGATTTGGGCCTTGCTGAAGCCGGGAATAAACAGCTTGACTGTACGGGCTCCCTCGTCGATGGCCACGGGCGGCGGCACATCCGGCACGGCGAACATCCCTCCTACTGCCGCTTCCAAAGCCGACCAATCGGATCCCTGACGCAGGGGGAGTGTTCGTAGTGTCAGCGGGAAAAAATCGGCGGCCGAGACCTCTCCCGGAGCCAGAGGGGTAACCCAGAGGCCACCCACCGTCAGCCCCACCATCTGAGCACTCCCCCAAAGGTAACGGGCGGTTTGCACGGCCATCGGGTCAGGGGTGGTCACCAGGTGGGCCAACACGCGGCGCGGATTGGCAATAGCCTGTCGTCCCTGCTCCAAAAGGTTGGTCATGCCCCCTAACCGCTCTGGCAGATCCTCCAGGGAGGAAAATTCCACGGTGCTTACCGAACGCAACAAGGGCTCGGCAAAGGGTCGCAGGGTTTTGGCCAAGTCGGATCCCAAAAAAGCTTGGGAGGCTCGCCGCCAGTACCAACTGGCCACCTCCGGGATCCCAAAGGCCCGCAAGGTGGTCAGATCCCCTGGCCCGTCGTAGAGAATGCAGTCGTATTGGCCGCTGGCATCGTAACGGCGCAGAGCTTCCAGGGCCAGGGCCTGATCCATGCCCGGCAACACCCCCAGTTCCTGGCCGTAGATCTCCCGGAAAAAGGGGGTGCGCACGTATCGGGCTTCCAGCTCTTTGGCCGCCGTCCAGAACTGCTCCAGCAGCTGGGTTGTCCGCAACTGCACCACGCTCAAGTTGGCAGCAATGGTCACCGGCTCGCCGGAAAGCGGGATCCCGCCCAAAAGCATTTCCAGCCCCGGCCCCGCCTGATGGCCCACCAACAGCACCCGCCGCCCCTGCTGGGCTGCGGCCCGAGCTGCCGCCACGGCCAAGGTGCTCCGACCTGTGCCCCCCTTGCCCAGAAAGGTGAGAATTTGGCTCATTCCCGCTCTCCCGCTTCTCCGTAGATGTCGATGTACAGAGATTGGCCCGCCAACTGAGCTGCAGCCATCATCACCTGTCGAATCGCCTGCAAGGTACGCCCGCCTCGCCCGAACACCCGCCCGCGATCCTTCGGGTCAAAGGCCAGTCGCAGCCAAACCTTTCGCCCGCCACAGGTGGTTTCCACATCCATTTGAAGAGAGGCGCTGCTGAGCAGCGGTTCGATCAAAAGATGGGCGAGAGCCTTGTAGTCTGGCATAGAGAGCTAGACGACAGGAGGGAACAACTGGCCAAGCCAAGCTTAGCCGAAAGCGCAGCCGACCCTAGGCCTCAACCGCTTCCTCAACCTGAGGCTTTTCAACTTCAGCTTCTGGAGGACTTAGTTCTGCTGCTGTCTCAGTGGCAGCTTCGCTCAATTCAGACTCGGGAACATCGGCGACTTCAGCTTCGGCCATGGACTCTGTTGCAGGGGCCTCTTCTGCCGCCTCAGGGATCCCAGCTTCAGGCTTGGCCATGGCCGGGATGCGAATCGAGGCAACCACTCCGCCTTCCC
The DNA here is from genome assembly GCF_054058315.1 of Thermostichus sp. MS-CIW-40. Lineage (NCBI taxonomy): Bacteria > Bacillati > Cyanobacteriota > Cyanophyceae > Thermostichales > Thermostichaceae > Thermostichus > Thermostichus sp. MS-CIW-40. The sequence continues at coordinate 35,908 of NZ_JBSSAC010000020.1, read as the reverse complement.
CTGCTTTCAACATCTCGTAGATGCCGGCCTTTTTGAGGAGACTGTCCACGGTCTCTGTGGGCTGAGCGCCACAACGCAACCACTTCAGCAAGCCTGCCGTTTGCAAAACCGTCTCCTTGGTGCGCGGGTTATAGTAACCCAGTTCCTCTAGCGGACGGGCTTCACGGCGGCTTTTACTTTCAATGGCGATGATGCGATAGCTGGGTTGCCGCTTTTTTCCGTAGCGCTTGAGCCGCAATTTGACCATGGGGTATCCACTCCTTGGGGGACGCTCCGCAAGCTGTAAAGATCCAAAAAATCCAAAAAAGAGTTCGCCTAGACCCGCCAAGCCTGCTGGAGCTCCAGAGCCTCGCTCCGAGCCTTTGGCGTTTGGCCGGTAGACACAGGCCTTTTATTTTAAGCGATTTTCTGCTTGACTGGAACTTGACTGAAAAATGTCCGACCCCGGTTTGGAAGGCAACCTTCATGGCAGAGTTGAAGAGAAAACCCTACACTCAGCAGCAACTCCCATGATCAACTACGCCGATTTGACAGACGAGCAGCGCCAGCTCTACCTCAAGGCCCTGATCGCGGTGGCCCGAGTGGATGGCCAGTTGGACGAAGAAGAAACCTCTTTCTTCATGCAAATCGCAGAAGGGGTAGGCATCGAAGCGCCACTGGCCCAGACCTATCTGGCGGATGAAACAGGTGCGCCTTTGGATATCAGTGGGATCCCGCCCATGCGCAACGCGGCGGGGGCCTTGATCCTGCGGGATCTGGCGGCGATGGCGGTGGTGAACAGCCAGTTGGTGGAAAAGGAAGAGGAGCTTATTTTCCAGATCGGCAAAGCCATGCAGTTCAGCGCTGAGGAGATCAACGAGTTTATCGACTGGGCCTTCATGGGACTGCAGTGGCAACTCAAAAGCGCATCCCTGCTGGAGCGCTATGCCCAGCCCTCCCCCCAACCTTCTGAATGACCTGGGGTACTAGATAGCATCACAACGGCCAGCCCCCGCTGCAGATATTGACAGCCCAGTTTGGCGTTCCCCTGAGCCAAGCAAGGGGAGACTTTCATCAAGTTAAATCTGGCCATCGAGACTTAGCTGATAAAGCGATCCAGAGCCCGCTGCAACTCCTCCAGCTCCACTTCGATATTGCCGGTCTCGATGGCATGGCGGATGCAGTGGCGAATGTGATCGTCCAAAATCAGCCGCGCCACCCGATCCAGCGCTCCCTTGACGGCGGCAATTTGCAGCAGCACATCTGGACAGGGCTGATCCTGCTCGATCATGGAGCGGATCCCGTGCACATGCCCTTCGATGCGAGCCAAGCGGTTGATCAACTTGCGCCGAGACTGGGGATCATGATGGTGAGGCTGGGCCCGCCCAGACAGCGGCGGCTTTTCCAGCGCCAGCTCCCACTCCTCCTCCCAATCGGGTTCTGAAGGGAGCGGTGGAACGGAATGAGATCGAAGTGGGGGGACGGGATCCGACATGAGAAGGGCAAAAGACTGCTTGCATGATACTGCCTGGTTTTCCCCGGGAACGATGGGGTACTCTACAATAGGAAAAGATGTGAAATTTTGTAAAACCTCTCATACTTTGGCTCCATGACCTCTGTGCTCTCCCCCTTTGGCCCTGTAGAAGCGGATCTGGAGCGTTTACGCCAGAACCTGACGCGGTTGGTGAGTGCCAAGCACCCCATTCTGGCCATGGCTGCCGAACATCTGTTTTCGGCGGGAGGGAAAGGGATCCGGCCAGCCATCGTGCTCCTCATTGCCCGTGCCACCACCCCAGATGGAGAGATTACCCCACGGCATTGGCGCTTGGCAGAGATTACTGAGATGATCCACACGGCCAGCTTGGTTCACGACGATGTCATCGACGCTGCCGACGTGCGACGGGGCATCGATACGGTGAATACCCTCTTCGACAATCGGATAGCCGTGCTGGCGGGGGATTACCTCTTCGGCCAAGCTGCTTGGTACTTGGCCAATCTGGACAACCTGGAGGTAGTGAAGCTCCTTTCCAAAGTAATCATGGATTTGCCGGAGGGAGAGGTGCGCCAGAGCCTCACCCGCTTCGACCCGGATGTGTCGATGGAAGACTACCTGGCCAAGAGCTTCTACAAAACGGCCTCCCTCATGTCCGGCAGTTCCAAGGCTGCTGGCCTGCTGAGCGGGGTTAGCGAGGAAGTGGCGGATCGCCTGTTCGATTTTGGGCGGGATCTGGGCATTGCTTTTCAGATTGTCGACGATCTGCTGGATTTCACCGCTTCGGCAGAGACGCTTGGCAAGCCTGTGGGATCCGACCTCATCCAGGGCAACCTCACTGCGCCCGTTCTGTTTGCCCTAGAGGAATTTCCCCAGATGCGAGAGCTCATTCTCAGGGAGCTGTCCAACCCGCAAGACCTGAAGCAGGCCCTGGAGTGGGTGTATCAAAGCGAAGGGATCCCACGCTCTCGTCAGTTGGCCCGCGACTACGCCCAGCGGGCTGCCGAAGCGCTGTATAGCCTGCCGGACTCTGCGGCGCGTCGTGCTTTGTTTCAGATGGTGGACTATGTGCTGGAGCGGCTGCACTGAGCAGTCCCGACAGGGTCAAGCTGGCTTTCTACCGGGCTGTGTTGCCCAACACTTGGGCCTCTGGAAGAAGCTCAGGATATTCTGGCGGGGCGAAAAAGTGTAGGCGATTTGGGGGCCAAAAGCGAAAAATGGTGTTGCCGATGATGTTTTCTTCCGGCAAGAAACCCCACACATGGGAGTCTTGGCTGTCGTTGCGGTTATCCCCCATCACAAAATAGGAGCGGGGAGGAACCACGAATTCGGATCCCTGATTGGGAACTCCAGGACAGCGCTCGCCAGGGCAAGAATAGTCGGGGGGGGCATAGATGTAGTCTTCCCGCAGCGGGATCCCGTTGATGATGACCTCACCGTTGGCGATGCGAATGCGATCTCCCGGCAGGCCGATCACCCGCTTGATGTAGGCCCCGTCGAAGTTCAGTTTGGCGGGAGGGTTGAAAACAATAATATCGCCTCGTCTGGGCGAACCAAAGCGGTAGCTGACCTTTTCCACCACCAGCCGATCCCCTTCTTCCAGAGTGGGCAGCATCGAATCGGAGGGGATCCAACGCGCCTCTGCCACAAAGGTGCGAATGCCGAAGGCCAGCAACAGAGCCAGCACCACCGTCAGAAGGTTTTCCCGTTGCGCCTGCCACCAGCTGCGGGATCCCGAGCTGGCAGGGGTTTCCCCTGATGGCGACTGGGGCTTGGGCAGAGGAGTTGGATCTTTTGACGGCATGGAAGCTAACGAACAAGACTTCACGATCTCAAGATTACCGCACCCAATCCAGGGCAGCAGAATGGGAGGCCCTCCCATTAAACCCCTGCCGGAGAGACGAATAGTCGGCAATAGCATAGGATTGGTATCCTGGTGTACCGTACTCGCAACTGTCAGCCTCCATGACGATTTCAACGGAAGAGCGCCTAGAGCGGGTCGAGCGCCTGGTCGAGGCCAATAGCCAAGCAATAGCTCGTCTCACCCAACAACAAGAGGAAGTTTTGAGGCGGATCGATCGGCTCTCAGGGGATAGCGAAAAACTCTCGGAGCGGATTGAAAAGCTCTCGGGCGATGTCGAAAAGCTCTCGAGCGATGTCGAAAAGCTCACTTTTAAGTTCGACACCTCACAAACCATCGGGGAACGGCTGGAACGTCTAGCCACCAGCCTGATTGCCGGTGCCACCATCAGCATCATTGCCGGAGTGATTTTGGTGCTGCTGCGGGAGGGATCCCGTTGAAGGGATGTTGCTCGGGGCTGGTTTTGGGGGGTCAACTGCCGGAATTGAGTTTTTCCCAGTCCTGCTGGTGGATGGCGATCATCTGGGCTTGGGCTTGAATAGCTGCCAACACCTCCGTCATCAGGGGCCAGTCGCTCCGCGGCGGACTGGGGTACTGCTTAAGCTTGTCAACTGTGTTGCTGAGAGCACTTTGCAATTGTTGCAGCAGTTGATAGGTCTGTTGGGCCAAAGCTAGGGTCTCAGAGACGCGGAGGTTATTCTGGCCTTGTTGATATTTCTGGAGAGCTTCCCCTCGCAGGATGCTCAAGATGGCCCCTTCTCTAGAGGCGGCAGTCTGGCCACTTTTGGAGCGCTGCGGTATGATGCGCAACTGCAACACCAGTGGCTCCCCCCGGTACATCCGCTCCACCTCTGCCTGCTGCGGCTCCCCGATCAACTCCGGATCCAGCGCCATCATCCGCTTCATGGCGGTGATCAACTTCGCTCGTATGGACTCGGAGAGATCTTTGAACAGATCCCGCAAAATCCCCTGCTGGCGGTAGCGCACTCGACAAGAAGGCCCCTCTTGAGGCTCCACGAAAATTTGCTCGGCTTTCTCATCCAAAGCCCGCCGCAGCATCGAGTTGAGCAACTGCTGTACTGTCTCTTCTGATTCGTCGGCGGGGACGGACGGAGGCTGGGTTGGCCTCAACTGCGTGGGTGGCCCCGACACGGGAGCAGGAACCTCCCGAGTCACCCGGTTGGCTTGGGCCTGGAGGCGCAGCCGCTCCACCTCTGCCGGGTCGGGGGGATGGCTGAAGTAGTAGGCAATTAAATCCTGCTGCTGCTGAGCGGTGAGAGGGATTGGCTGGACGGAAATCTGGGAATAGGCCAGCATTTTGCTCACATAGTCCAACGCCGCCAAATCCTGGGGATCCACCATGCCCAAGATGAGGCTGTCGGTATCCAGGGCCAAGGGGACGACTTGGTAGTAAATGCAGATTTCCACCGGCAAGTACTGGGCAATTAGAGCCGGCACTCGCGCCCGGTCAACAATGGAGTGTTGTCCCACCGCCAGAGAGGCATCTGGATCAGTCATGGCAAGCCCGGAGTGGATCCCGCACAGGCGAGACGTCGCTACCTGATCATAGAGTAAAGCCTACACCCTCGCGGCCTGAGGCCCATGGCATCCTGGCTCATCTGACCGGCGTAAATTGAATAATGTAATACTAGGGGTATTCTCCTCTACACCCAAAGCAGTAAAGCCTTGTTAAGTCTTGGAGTTAACATCGACCACATTGCCACCCTTCGACAGGCACGCCGCACGGTGGAGCCGGATCCGGTAGCGGCAGCGGTGATTGCCGAGCTGGCGGGGGCAGATGGCATTACGGTGCACTTGCGCGAGGATCGCCGTCACATTCAAGATCGGGATGTGCGGCTGTTGCGGCAAACTGTGCGCACCCACCTCAACTTAGAGATGGCAGCCACCGAGGAGATGGTGGCGATTGCCCTGGAGATTAAGCCTGACTACGTCACTTTGGTTCCTGAGCGGCGGGAGGAAATCACCACCGAAGGTGGGTTGGATGTGGCGGGGCAGGTGTCGCGCCTCAGGGATGTGGTCGGCCAACTGCAGGGATCCGGCATTCCCGTCAGCTTGTTTATCGACCCAGATCCGACCCAAATTGCCGCTGCTGCCCAAGTGGGAGCCCGCTGGGTGGAGCTCCACACGGGGCGCTACGCAGAAGCCTCATCCGAAGCTCAGCGGCAGGTGGAACTTGACCACCTGGAAAAGGCCAGCCAACAGGCTCTTCAGCTGGGCTTGCGGGTGAATGCGGGACATGGTCTTACCTACTGGAATGTCGGCCCAGTGGCGCGGATCCCTGGCATGGAGGAGCTGAACATCGGCCACAGCATTATCAGTCGAGCGGTGCTGGTGGGGCTGGATCGGGCGGTGCGAGAGATGCGTCAGGCGATGGGACTAAGCTGAGGAGCAGGCCCAGCATGAACTCGGAATACTACGACTACGAAAACTACGTTCTGGATCAGGCGGAGATTGAGCGCCTGTTGGATCTGCTGCCAGCCAGTATGCGGGAGAGTGTGAAGATCTTGCCCGCCTCGGAACGGCAAACGGTGGTGATCAAAGGCCGTCGGCAAATGCCCTGGGAACGGCAGATGCGGCTGTTCATCAAGCCCTACGAGTGGCGGCAATTTACCCCCCTGCAGCGGGCGGGGCTGTTCCTGCACAAGGTGGGCTACTACAGTCGGGCGGTGTCGCGGCAGATCGACTTTTACCTGGCCATAGCAGCTCTGGGGGGGTTGAGCTTGATCTTCGAGGCCGTACAACAGGATCCCGTGGGAGCAACCGTTTCGGGTGGTTTGAGTGGCTTGGCCCTCTGGCAGTTGCGCCGCGACCAAACCAATGACCGTCGTCTGTTGGCTGCTGACGCCTATGCGGTGGATCGCCTGGTGTTGCGCGGGATCCCGCGGCTGCAGGCGGTGGAGGCCCTAGGGCAGGCGCTGCATGTGGAGGCCCGTCTGGAGGGGCGCTCGGGCAATGATCTGCTGGACATGTTGCGCTACCAAAACCTCAAGCGGCTGGCCCAGCGTCCGGCGGAAGACATTGTGTTGAGCTAATCCCGGGTAGAGATGCTTTCTCCCTCGCGGCTGGGATCCCAGGCGGGCCGGTGGGGCCGCCATCTGCTGCAAGTGGCGGTGACCGATTCCACCAATCGGCTGCTCTTGGACTGGGGCCGTCGGTTCCCACAGCCGCTGCCAGTGGGCACAGTTTTGGTCAGCACCCGCCAACGAGCTGGGCAAGGTCAACATGGGCGGGTGTGGCACTCGGAGCCGGGGGGACTATACCTGTCCGTTTGGCTGGGATCCCCGCCCTTGCATCACTCGCTGCTGGAACTGACCCTGACCTTGGGCTGGGGCATTGCGGGCTGCTTACGGCAAAACCTTGGGATCCCGCTGCGGCTGAAATGGCCCAACGATTTGGTGGTGGTGGACGAGCAGCGCCCGGATTCTCTGCTCAAGCTGGGGGGGATCCTGGTACAAAGCCGCTTTGGGGGGGGCGGGCAACTGCTGGGGTTGGTGGCCGGTGTGGGGGTGAATGTCAACAACCCCGTTCCCGTTGGGGCAATCACCTTAGCCCAAATTTTGGGATCCCCTCTGCACCGCTCACTCGACCGCACCGAGATTGCCGGCTGGGTTCTGCAGGGGATGGAGCAGGGATTCCACGTCTGGTTGCAAGGGGGATTTGCCTCCGTTCGCTCGGAGTACGAAGCCTGGATGGTTAGGCCACAAATTCAATTTCAATGGCCGGAAACAAGCCCCACGATCTTGGGCCTTGCCGAGGATGGGAGGATGCGAGTACAAACACGGGGGGAGCGACATTGGCAACAGCAGCCATCCATTCTGACGCTTACACCCGATCAAGTTCGCTTGAGCTATTCCATTCCGGCGGGCGGCAGCCCGTAGTTTTTCCAGTGTTTTTTCTCATGTGGCCTGCGTTGAACTCGGTGATGAAACTTTGGGTTATAGCGGCACGCCTTTTCTCCCCCCAAGCTCGGCGGCTGCGCTTTTGGCTGAAGATAGGGCTGGCTCTGCTCTGGTTTTATCCCACTGCTCTGCTGGCCCAGACCCAACCAACCCCTCTGCCCCCGCCGCCCATGGTGGAACCGGCCCTAGACACGCCTGGGGCAGCAGCCCTGCTGCTGGATGGAGCCATTCCCCTGGGAGAGGGCAGCCCTGCGACCCTTGAGGCAGAAACCCGCCCAGAGACGGTAGTAGGCCGCGAGATCGTGATTGAGCCCCAGAAGAACCATGACCTGGTTCCCCATGCTCAGCCTGAAGGTGGGGTGCCGGTGGTGCTGATGGAACGCAGCTCCGGTCGCCGCATCATTCTCGCCCCCGGCCAAGAGATTCGCATCGAGGATCCCAGCCAGCCCCAAGCTCCTGAACCGCAAACGCCAAGGTTGCCTGAACTGGCGGCAGGTGACGAACGACTGCTCTATCCCTTACCTCACCCGGTGCCGATTACTTCTGGATTTGGCATGCGAATTCACCCCATCCGCGGAGAGCCGGAGTTTCATGCCGGGGTGGATTTGGGGGCCAGCATGGGCACGCCGATCTTGGCCTCTTTAAGCGGCAAGGTGGTCACTTCGGGATCCCTGGGGGGTCTAGGGATCACCGTTGTGCTGGAGCATGCCGGCGGTCGGCGCACTCGCTATGGCCACATGTCCGAAGTTGCTGTAACACCGGGGGAAGTGGTAGAGCGGGGATCCGTCATCGGCTATGTGGGGGCGACCGGAGCGGTAACTGGGCCGCACCTCCACTTTGAGCTGTGGAAGCGGGCGGTGGGGCAAGGTTGGGTGGTTCTGGACGCCACAGATGATCTGAAGGTTGCTGTTGCCCAGCTGCCGGGTTAGCCAGAGCCGGCTTGGGTTAGCATAGGTGGGCGGGCTCCAACTGGAATGCTGGCGCAGGTAACCAGTTGGGTCATGCAGGTTTTGCGGACGTGGCGGAACGGCAGACGCGCTAGACTTAGGATCTAGTGCCGCAAGGCGTAAGGGTTCAAGTCCCTTCGTCCGCATCCCTAACCCGGAAACAAAACCTGCAAAACCTCCTCAGGAGCAATCGACTCCACCTCCCCACCCGCCCCCCGAACCGCCCGAAACGGCCCCTCCCCCGGCAACACCCGCGCCGGCTCCGTAGGCCCAAACAACGCCACCAGCGGCGTCTGGGTAGCCACCGCCAAATGCATAGGAGCACTGTCCACACACAACAGCAGCGTCGCCCCCCCAATCAAAGCCGCCAGTTGCCCCACCCCCGCCGGTCGGCTCACCGGCACCCCCGGCAACTGCGCCATCAGCTCATCCGCCACCTGCTCATCCTCCGGCCCCACCACCAGCACCAACGGCAGCTCCGGCCGCTTCTCCCGAAACCCCCTGACCACCTTCCCCCACTGACTGGCCGGATACAGCTTGCGCACCCCCTTCTGCTGCGACAGTTGGCTGGCCCCCGGATGCAGCAGCACATACTCCTGCACCCCCTCCCCCAACAGCCGCCGCCGCTCCTGCGCCGCCCACTCCAAGTCCGCTTTTTTCAGCCGAATCTGAGGCCGAACCGCCGCTGGAGCTAGGCCAAACCCCTGCACCAGGTCGTGGTACATCTGGGCCGCATACTGGGCCCCCTTCCAGGGCACCGGGTCGGTCAGCCACGGCCAACCCGGCCCCGGCGGCGCATAGCCCACCCGCTTGGGAATCCCCGTCAGCCACAGCAGCAGCTTCACCCCCAGCCCCCTGCCCAGGCTCAGCACCGCGTCGTACTGCCGCTCGCGAATCCGCCCCAGCAGGTCGCTGAGATCCCCCAACGACAGCCGCTCCTTGAAAGGAAAAGTCAGCACCCGGCTCACCGAAGGGCAAACCTCATAAGCCCCTGCTGCCCGCGGCTCCACCAGCACCTCCAGCTCCGCCTCCGGGAAGCGCTGCCGCAAACTGGCCAAGGTGGGAAAAAACAAAATCTGGTCACCAATCCCGCCCGGCACCAGAGCCAGAATCCGAGGTGCCAAAGGGGCTGTGCCGCCAACTGCTCGAGAAGCCACCTGCATAAAGCATCCTGTAGAAAGCTGTATCCAGCCTAGGGGATCCCCGCTTACTCTATCTCAGATTGGGTGGATAGATTCAGGGCCAGCTCGACCCGCGGAAGACAAACCCCAGAACCCTTCTGGGCCAGAGCGTTGTGTACACAGGCTCTCATCCGCGATGATGGGCTGTGGCCGCCACCTTCTGCAAAGGCAGCACCATGACGGAGGAGCCGATTCCGCTGTTGGATTTGACGGGGCAGTACCGGGCTTTGGCCGGGCTGTTGCAGCCGCAGCTGGAAGCGCTGCTGGCCTCTGGCCAGTACATCGGCGGGGCGGCGGTGCAGCGCTTTGAGGAGCAGTTTGCCCAGTTTTTGGGGGGTGGCTCTTTGGAGGCCGTCGGCTGCAATTCCGGCACCGATGCCTTGGTGTTGGCTTTGCAGGCTTTGGGCATCCAGGCGGGGGATGAGGTGCTCACCAGCGCCTTCAGTTTTTTTGCCTCGGCTGCCGCCATCAGCCGGGTGGGGGCGCGGCCGGTGTTTGTGGATGTGGATCCGTGCACCTTTAACCTGGATCCGCAGCTGCTGGAAAGGAGCATCTCCTGCCGCACCAAGGCGGTGGTGGTGGTGCATTTGTTTGGGCAGGCGGCCAACATGACCCAGATTCTGGCTATTGCCCGGCGGCACGGCTTGGCGGTGGTGGAAGATTGTGCCCAGGCGGTGGGGGCCTGCTGGGGGGGCAGGCCGGTGGGCACTTGGGGGGAGGTGGGCTGCTTCAGTTTTTTTCCCACCAAGAATCTGGGTGCGGCTGGGGATGGGGGGGCGGTGGTGACGCGGGATCCCCAACTGGCCAGGCGGGTGCGGGCTCTCAGGGAGCATGGGCAGACCCGTCCGTACCACCACGAGCATTTGGGTCTCAACAGCCGTTTGGATGCGCTGCAGGCGGTGATTCTCTCGGTGAAGTTGCCTTATCTGCGGGAGTGGAACTGGCGGCGGCAGGGGATTGCGGAGTGTTACCACCGCTTGCTGCAAGGGATCCCGGGCTTGATGTTGCCCCAGGTGGGGGTGGGGGGGAACTCGGTGTGGCACCAGTACACGGTGCGGGTGGTGGGTTCTGAGCCGTTGGATTCGCGGCGGCGGGACGATTTGCAGCAGGGTCTGAAGGAGCGGGGCATTGGCAGTCGGGTTTACTATCCTCTGCCGTTGCCGCTGCAGCCGGTGTACCGAGGGCTGGGCTACAGGCGGGGCGATCTGCCCAATGCCGAGCTATGTGCGGCTCAGGTGTTGTCTTTGCCGTGTTTTCCTGAGTTGACCACCTGTCAACAAGAGCGGGTGGCTGCGGCCATTGCTGAAATCCTCTCAGAAAAAACCTGCCCGTAGCACTCAGTTATGTCTGCCTTATGGTCATTTCGATTCAAACTAGAACACTGCACCCACGCCCACAGTCATTTTAAATAAGAATGAAACGAAATGAAACATTTCCATCCCATTGCTTCCCAACTCCCCTCTCCCTCTGGGAAGAGGACTGGGGGTGATCTCGGAAGCGGTATGGAGCGCTTGGGGATTGTCTCAATCCAGCTTGAAAGGACTACAAATGGCCAAAAAACGAAGTCTCCAGACCCGTCCTCCCAGGGCGGCGGAAGGAAGCCAGCAGGGTGTCAATTCTGGGACTCGACCGGCTGCGGCGGCTGCCATTTCAGCACCAAGGTAGAAAGTTGCGGCAGGCAGAGCTCGAGGGAGTAGGGCAAGTTGTGGTAAGCCCAGTCGTCCGTCCACTTGCCCCCCAAATTGCCTACCCCGCTGCCCCAAAACTCCACAGCATCGCTGTTGAGCAGCTCTCGATAAAAGCCTCGCTCCGGCACTCCGATGCGGTAATGGGGCCAGACCACCGGCGTGAAGTTACAAACCACCACCACCCACTCACTGGGATCCTCCCCATAGCGGATGAAGGAAACAATGCCGCGATGGTCGCTGCAGTCAATCCAGCGGAACCCCTCCGGTTTGGTGTCTTGGGTGTACAGGGCAGGCTCAGAGCGCAACAGGTGATTCAGGCTGGCCACGTAGTGGCGCAACTTGGCGTGGGGTTCATACTGCAGCAGCCCCCAGTCCAGATCTGCCCAAACGTTCCACTCATTCCACTGGCCAAACTCCATGCTCATGAACAAGGTTTTCTTGCCAGGGTGGGTGAACATGTAGCCATACAAAGCCCGCAGACTGGCGAACTTATGCCAATGATCCCCCGGCATTTTGCCCAACATGTGGCTCTTGCCATGCACCACCTCATCATGAGAAAAGGCCAGCATGTAATTTTCGCTGAAGGCATACATGAGGCTGAAGGTGACCAAATGGGGATGGAACTGGCGGAACCAGGGATCCATGTGGAAATAATCCAACATGTCGTGCATCCAACCCATGTTCCACTTCAAGTTGAAGCCCAGCCCACCCACATGGGTTGGCCAAGTTACCATCGGCCAAGCAGTAGATTCTTCGGCAATGGAAAGCGCACCGGGGTTGTATTTGAAAATGAGGGTATTGAGCTGCCGGAAAAAGTCGATGGCTTCGAGGTGTTCCCGCCCGCCGTAGGGATTGGGGATCCACTCTTTGCGGTCATAATCCAGATAAAGCATCGAGGCCACCGCGTCCACCCGGATCCCATCGATGTGGTATTTCTCGAACCAAAAAAGGGCATTGGCCACCAGATAATTGCGCACCTCGTTGCGGCCATAATTAAAGACCAAAGTGCCCCAACCTTTGTGCTCGCCTTTGCGAGGGTCGGCGTACTCGTACAGGTGAGTACCGTCGAAAAAAGCCAGCCCATGCCCATCTTTGGGGAAATGCCCAGGCACCCAATCGACAATCACGCCGATCCCGGCCTGGTGAGCCCGATCGACAAAATACATAAAGTCTTGCGGGGATCCATAGCGGGATGTTACGGCATAGTAGCCAATCACTTGATAGCCCCAAGAGCCATCAAAGGGGTGTTCTGCCACCGGCAACAGCTCGATGTGGGTAAAGCCCAGCTCCTTCACATAGGGGATCAATTTGTCCGCCAGCTCGCGGTAGGTGAGGAAGCGAGTGTTGGGCTTTTGATCCACCAGCACACTTTGCCCTTCGGCAGGTGGATCTTCAGCCGAGGCGTGCATCCAGGATCCCAGATGCACCTCATAAACCGAAATCGGCGAGCGCAGGGGATCGGTGGCGGCGCGTTTTTCCAGCCAGGCTTGGTCGTGCCAGGTGTAGGTGTTGAGGTCGGCTACGATGGAGCCGGTTTTGGGGCGCACCTCCTGTTGAAAGCCATAGGGATCCGATTTTTCGTAGATATCCCCCCAGGAAGTTTTCACCTCGTACTTGTAGATGGCGCCTGGCCCTATGCCGGGGATGAATACCGCCCAGATGCCGCTTTCGCCCAGCCGCTTCATCTGGTGTTGACGCCCGTCCCAGTGGTTAAAATCGCCGATAACGCTGACGTTGCGGGCGTTGGGAGCCCAGACGGCGAAATGCACCCCCTTCACCCCGTCCACCGTGATGGGATGAGCGCCCAGCTTGTCGTAGATGCGGTGGTGATTCCCCTCGTTGAACAAGTAGCGATCCAGCTCGCCAATGTGGTTGACCTTCTCCAAGGGAAAGCGGTAGGGATCCTCCCATTCTTCCAAGTGTTCCCCTTGGGGATCCCAGACCCGTTGGGCCCGCAAAAAATAGTCCGGCAGAGGGGTTCCCGGCTCAAAGCGCAGCTCGAATAGCGTTTCCGGGTGCAGCGGCTGCATTGGGTAAGCCTGTCCAGTGGCGCGTTCCACCAGCCAAACCTGCCGAGCATTGGGCACAAGGGCGCGCACCAACCCAAAGGATTTCCCGGCCTCTTCTATCTGCTGGGGGCCCAAAACGGCATAGGGATCCTGCCATTGGTTGGAAACAAACTGACCCACTTGTTCGGCAGACAGGAGAAAGCCCATCGGGAACCCTCAGCAAACGACTGATTCCAGTCTAGCGGTGGCCGACCTCCGGTTTGCGCTTTAGCTCCAGGCTCGCCTCCAGGCAAAGAATCCCTGCAAGAAGTTCTGCAGGCGGGGGTTGGCGGCCAATTGTTGCTTGCGGTGCTGCAGGGCCGCCTTGGCGTTCACCTCCGAGCGGGTGGGGTAGATGTGGATCCCGGTCAGGGCAGAGACGGGCAGCCGCCGGCTCATGGCCAAAACCACTTCATGAATCAGCTCTCCCGCCTGGGATCCCACCAGGTGCGCCCCCAAAATCTGGCCGTTGCGTCGACAGATCAACTTGGCAAAGCCCAGGGGGGCGGCTTCTGCCTGGGCCCGATCCACATCGGCAAACTCCTGTTTGAGCACCACCACATCCTTGCCGTATTGCTGCCGGGCTTCGCTTTCGGTGAGGCCCACACGGGCCAGCTCCGGCTCGGTGAAGATGGCCCAAGGAATGACACGATAACGCGCTTGGCTGAGGGGGAAAAACAGGGCATTGACCAAGGCCACTGCCGCTTCGTAGGCCGCCACATGGGTAAATTGCGGCCCGCCGATGACATCCCCACAGGCGTAGATGCGGGGATTGCGGGTTTGCAGCTTGGCATTCACCTGGATCCCTTGGGGGGTGTACTGCACGCCGGCGGCTTCTAGACCCAGCCCTTCCACGTTCGGGATCCGACCGGCGGCCACCAAAATCTCTTCTGCACGGATCACTTGATCACCTGCAGCGGCGGTGCCTGCCCCGGAATTGGCCTTTAGGGAAAGCAGCTTTGCCCCTTGCTCTTGGCCAACTGCTGTGGCGCGTACCCGGGTGAGGATGCGGATCCCATCTTGGGCCAACTGTTGCTGCACCACCTGGGCGGCTTCGGGATCCTCCTTGGGCAAGATGCGCTCGCGGCTGGCAATGAGGGTCACCTCGGATCCCAGACGGGCCAGAGCTTGGCTCAACTCGCAGCCTACCGGCCCCGCCCCAATCACCGCCACCGATTTGGGCAAACGGGTTAGGTCAAAGATCGATTCGTTGGTCAGATAGCCCGCCTCGGCCAAGCCTGGCAAGGGGGGAACCCAAGGACGGGATCCGGTGGCGATGACAAAAGCCCGCGCCTGTACCTGCCGTCCTGCCACCTCAAAGGTGCGCCCATCCACAAAGTGGCCCTTGGCAAACACCATCTCCACCCCCAGTTGGCGGAAGCGATCTGGCGAATCGGCGTGGTTGGCGATGTAGCTCTGGGCAGAGCGAATGTGTTCGTACACCTTGAGGTAATCCACCGCGATCCCTGCTGGGCCGGGGAGAGTTACCCAACCGGCAGCCATGGCCTGGCGAATCCGATGGACGGTATGGGCCACGTGAAGAAGGGCTTTGCTGGGCACACAGCCATACCAGAGGCAATCGCCGCCCAAGCGGTCGCTGCCTTCCACCAGCAGCACCTTGGCCTTCAGTTGGGCAGCAGCGCTGGCCACCACCAAACCCGCTGCACCGGCGCCAATGACCACAATATCGTAGGAGACAGGCATGGCTTGTTCTGAACAAAAACATCGGGCAAGGGATAGCACCATCCTATGTCTTGAGTAGGCCGGGGGTAGGCTGGGAGAAGTCCTTGCCAAAGGATCCCTTTCTGCATGGGAGAAGAACTTGTTAGAGTGGGACGGATTGACCCCTTAGAATCTGGGTTGATCCGTCTGTTCTACCTTTCAGGGTTTGGGGACTTATGACTATCCTGCTGCCGAGCGAACCTATCTTGGCCGTGAGCATCTTCGGCATGGGCCTGCCAGAGCTGGCCGTGATTGGGGTGATCGCGGTGGTCGTGTTTGGCCCCAAGAAGCTACCCGAGTTGGGCAGTGCCTTTGGCAAAGCGTTGCGGAGTTTCAAACAAGAGATGAACAACCCCGGCAGCGATGACGAGCCTGCCGGCACGGAAAAGGTGGAGAAGGTGGTGGAGAAGGATGCCGCCTGAGGGTCGCGGAGAGGGGTGGGATCCCAACTTCTGCCAGGGACGTGCTGCCGCAACTGGGGATCTTGTCGAGAGGGGGGATCCAAGCCAGCTTTGGATGAGAGGTGAAGTCAGCTCGCAAGGGAGCCGGCTCCAGGGCTAGTGTATAGTTCTGGAAAGTTCCCCAGCCTAGTGCTACCGGCTGAGCCAAAATCAGCCCGGATAGGCCCATCGGATGCCCCAAAGGTGTATGGCTGAGCTGACCGATTTCCAGTTAATGCGCCAGATCCAACTGCGGGATCGCCGCAGCCACTTTTTGCTCAAGGATCGCTATCGGAAGCGCCTGCTGGATATTGCCTTGGCCATTCTCAAGCAACCTCACCAGGCGGAAGAGGTGGTGCGGCAGGTGTTCGAGTTCTGCTGGAAACACGCCGATGCCTTTGACCTGCAGCGGGATCGCTCGGTGGCCCTGTGGCTCTACGAGTTGACGGCCTTTCAAGCCAGGGAACGGCTGCGGCGTTGGGCTTGGCTACCTGCCCCCCTCTCCATTCAAACTTCGGCTCCCCTGTGGCCGCAACGTCTTCTCTGGGGCAGCCTGGCGGTATTGGGGATCTACGCGCTGGCCATAACAGCGGCCTACTGGCGGCTGCGCTGGCAGTGGGGATCCCCCATCGAGGGAGAGTCAGCGGCGCTTCAACAGCTCTATCAAGAGTGGCAACGACAGCCGCAAGTGCAGCGAACCCTGCTGCGGGATCCCAGCTTCAGCACTCCCCTGTTGGTGCAAGCCCTCTGGTCGCCCCATGCCAAGCAGGTGCTGCTCTTGGCCTCGGAGATGGCTCCCGCCCCCCCAGGGAGCACCTATCAACTGTGGCTGGAGTCGGAGATCCAGGGAGGGGGACGACTGCTGGAAAACGCCGGCACCTTTGCCGTCAACGGGGAAGGATCCCTGCAATGGCTCAGTCAACCCCTCCATTCTGAGCAGCCGACCCGCCTCCTCATCACCCTCGAACCGGCAGGAGGAAGCGAATCCCCCACAGGCCCGCCTCTGCTGCAGAGCAGTTTTTGGATCCCTGCTGCCCAGCCCTGATCAAGAGATCAAGAGAGATGGGGGGATGGCTGGGGAGTTTGTCCCCCGCTCTTGCGCCGCTTAGCATGGGATCCCCGCAAGCGCACCTTGAGACGGTAGCGAACAGTTTCATGCACAACTTTGTAGGAAGCATCCACACCGTGGGTTTCCCGCAGCCATTCGCGAATGTCGCTGTAGGTACGGAATCGGCCAGGCTGATGCAGCTCCTGCTTGAGGATTTCCAAAACCGGCTTGGGGATGAGGGGTTTGCGCCCTTGGTTGCGGGGCACCGTCAACATGCCCTCTAGCCCCCTGGCCTTGTAGCGTTGAAACCATCGAAAAATCGTTGAGATGTCCCGCCCCAGAATTTCAGCCAAGCCTGTCATCGTCTTGACTTTCCCAATCTTGAGCAGGTAAAGAGCTTGAACCCGCTCCTTGCCGGTCGGTGTGGACTGCTTGCTTAGTAGAGATTTGAGCTCTTCAGCCGATTCCCGAATGTCGAGCTTGAGGACTCCAGCCATGTCGAGGTATCGCAGAACGGCGTTGAATTTGTTGCTTGGCTGAGAGTGTACCACAGTACCTTCGGGTTCTGGAAGTTGTTCGTGAAGTTTGCCTGGGCATTGCTTGACATTTACAGAATCTCGAACTGAAAAATCTCTAACAGGCTACCCTCGTCGCTTTTCAGGATAGGCGGGCAAGGGATCCCCTCTAGGGCGGCAGGCCGTGGCTGTAGGAGTGGCTGTAGGATCAGAGAGCAAGCTTGCCGACGCTGCACTATGGTTCTTCGCAAGTATCTTGCAGGAGAGGGGCTGCGTTGGTTTCGCCTGGCCCTGCAGTTGCAAGGATCAGTTGTGCCGGCAGTGCTGCCCCGCGCCTTTATCTGCGGCTTGGCCGGGGTGCTGGTTTCGATTCTGTATAAGCTGGGGCTGCCCCTGGCGCTGTCGTCGTTGGTGGCGTTTGTGCCCAACATCGTTTTGGGTTTGATGCTGGTGTTTCGGACAAACACCGCCTACGAACGGTTCTGGGAGGGGCGGAAAGCTTGGGGATCCGTGGTGAATGACGTGCGCAATTTGGCCCGCCTGATTTGGGTAGCCATTGAAGAAAAGCAACCCGGCGACCGGGAAGAGAAGATCCAAACTCTATATCTATTGCCCGCCTTTGCCATGGCCATGAAACAGCACTTGCGCCAGGAACCTTTGCTGGATGAGATTCAGCCCCTCCTCAGCCCGGAGCAGTTGCAACGTCTCCAAAGCCTCAACCATCCCCCTTTGCAGATTGCCTTTTGGATTGGAGATTATCTGCAGCGCCAATACCAAAAGGGCCGCGTTGAGGTCTACCAGCTCACGATCATGGTGGAGCGGCTCAACAGCATGGTGGATGCGCTGGGGGCCTGTGAGCGCATTCTCATGACCCCAATGCCGATGGCTTATGCCCTGCACTTGAAGCAGTTGCTGTTGCTTTACTGTTTGTCTTTACCGTTTCAAATGGTGGAGGGCTTGGGTTGGATGACCGGCCCCATTGTGGGATGGCTGAGCTTTATGTTGTTTGGCGTTGAAGAGATCGGCATCGAAATTGAAAACCCCTTCGGCCGGGATCCCAATGATCTGCCCCTCGATAACATTTGCAACAAGATGAAGCACAATATTGCGGATTTGATCAATTCCACTTAGGGAACTCTCGCCGTTCTGGATGGCAGGGCAGCTGCCCATTTCAGATCCTCAGCCGGCACCTACCCCTAGTGGAGATAGCCGGGGCGAACCCGATGATTGAGAGGAAGGGATCCCTATATCTTGGGTAGGGAACAAGATGGGTTTGCTAAACTGTGGACAATTTGCCGAGGTGCTCTGGGGATGGCCTGCTCAACCTGCACATTTTTACACCTGGCCGATGTGCATCTGGGCTATGACCGCTACGACAGCCCGGAGCGGAGCAAGGACTTCTTTTTGGCTTTTCGGGATGTTGTCCGGCGCTATGCCATTCAGGATCCGGTGGACTTTGTGCTCATCGCCGGAGATCTGTTCGAGCATCGGCAGATTCAGCCCGGCGTTCTCAACCAAGCCCAGATCGTCTTGCGGGAGCTGCAGCAGGCCGGGATTCCGGTGTTGGCCATCGAGGGCAACCACGACAATCGCCCCTATGGCGTGAAAACCAGTTGGCTGAGGTACTTGGCCGATCACGGGGAGCTGATATTGCTGGAGCCTGAGGAAGGGGAAGAAGGACTGGAGCTGCGTCCCTGGTCGGGCCGGCGGGGAGGGTATCTGGATTTGCCCTGTGGGGTGCGGGTGATTGGATCCCAGTGGTACGGATCGGCAGCTCCCAGGTCGATTGAGCAGTTGGCGGCGGCCATTCGACGGTTGCCCCCCGGCCCAGAACGGGTGGTGTTGATGTTCCACCACGGTCTAGAAGGCCAAATTGCCCGTTACCAAGGCGCTTTGCGCTACCGGGATCTGTTGCCCTTGCGGGAGGCGGGAGTGGGCTACCTGGCCTTGGGACACATTCACAAAAGCTATTCCGAGGGGGGGTGGATCTTCAACCCGGGATCCCTGGAGGCCAACAGCACTGCCGAATGGGACTTCCAACGGGGGGCCTATCGCGTCCGCTGGGGAGATGGCCCACCCCAAGCGGAGTTGGTGCAGGATTACCATCAGCGGCCCCGCCGCCGGCTCTATCTGGAGGCCAAGGGCAGAGAAACCCCCGAACAGATTGCCGCAGCAGCCATTGCCTTGGCTAAGGGATCCCGTTTTCAGGAAAGTGAGATGGAGCCGATGGTGGAGTTGCGGCTGGTGGGACAGGTGGGGTTCGCCAAGCATGAGCTGGATAGCCGCGCCCTACAGTGTCAAATTCAGCAGCTTACCGGCGCCTTGCTGGTTCTGTTTCGTTTTGAGGCCAATACTTTAGAGCTCGGGTCGGCTGCCCTTTCCTTGGAAGAAGAGGGGCAGAGGCTACAAATCGAAGAGAAAATCTACAGGGATCTGCTGAGCAGCCATGCCCACTACCGCAAACGCAGTGAAGAGCTAGCGCGGCTGCTTCTGGATCTTAAAGAAAAGGTTTTGGATGGGCAAGGAGAATCTGAAGTGTATGCTCACCTAAGGGGAGCTTTTTGGGGAGCAGAAGACTGATTATGCGGATCCTCTCTCTCGCTTTACAAAACTTCAAATCTCATGAGGATGCCGTCTTCACGTTTGAGCCAGGTATTAACGCCATTTGCGGAGAAAACGGAGCGGGCAAGACCAGCATTTTGGAAGCCATTGCCTGGGTTTTGTTCGACTACTGCCCCTACAGCCAAGAAGAAATCATTCGCTCCGGGGCCAACGACGCAGTGGTGACTGTGCAATTTATCTCCCAATGGGATCAGCGCACCTACGATGTTCGCCGCAGCGTCACGCAGGGATATCGTCTCTTTGATCCCCAGCTGAAGCAGCGCCTAGAGTATGAGCGCAAGTCCGATGTGCTGCCGTGGCTGAGGCAACATTTGGGCGTACCTGCCGGTACCGACCTGGCGCGGCTCTTTGCCACAACGATTGGGGTGCCCCAAGGGACTTTCACGGCAGACTTTCTCAAAACTGGTCGAGATCGCAAAGAAGTTTTCGATCGCATCTTAAAGGTGGAAGAGTACCAGCAGGTGGCCAAAGACCTGTTGGCGGTCGAAAAATACAGCGAGGCGCAGATTCAGGCCATTAATCATCAAATTGAATTGCTCCGCCAACAGCTACAGGAGTGGGATCCGCTGCAAGCGGAGCGGCAGAAAATCCAACAAGAACTGAGTTATTGGCAAGAGCGCTTGAGTCAATCGATCCACACTCTGGATCAGGTTAAGCTTGAGATCGAGCGACTGGAGAAATGGCTTGAGCAAATCCAAACTTTAGATCACCAGATTGCCCAACTGGAGCAAAAGGGATCCCTGCTTCAGGTATCTCTTGAGCAGGCAGAAAAGTTATGGGCAGAGGCCAGGCAAGCTCAAGCGCAGCAACAGCAATACTGGGAGGGATCTCAGCATTTTTTGGCCACAGAAGCTCGCTTGCGGGAGCTGGAAAAACAGCAACAGCAACGCTTGGAGTGGCTGAAACAGCGGGATGCTTTGCTCTCGCAAAAGCAGCATATCGAAAACCAATTGGCAAGACTTCAAGAAAAGTTAAGCCAACAGCAGCGCTGGAAGCAGGAGCTAGAGGAGCTAACCCCGCAAATTCAGGCCCAAGAGGAGCTAGAGCGTCAGCAGACCTATTGGACTCAACAGCTCAACACGTTGCTACACCTGCACCGCGAATGGGAACAGATCCAGGCAGAATGGACAGCCCACGCCGAGCGCTGTCAACTGCTACAAAGCCGAGTGCAAGAAGCTGAACAGGCCCAGGCCATATGTCGGCAGCATCAATTGACCTACAACCGTTATTTGCAGTTGGAAACCCTCATTGCAGAGCAGGAAGCGCTGCGGCGAACCCGACAAACTTTACTGGCTCAACGGGAAACTTTGCAACATCAACTGCATCGATTGGAGCTGCAGGGATCCGAATATCAGCAACAACTCCAGATCTTCCAAAAAATGGAGGCGGAAAAACTTGAGCTGCAACCCCTGTGTGAACGGCAGGCCTCCCTGGAGCAGCGCCACTCCCAACTTGGCGAGAAGTTGGCTTCCTTTCAGGCTCTGCGCCTTGAACTCAAACAACGGGAAACGGAGCAGGAACAAGGCCAAGTCCAATTGCAACAACTGCAGCTCCAACTGAGACAACGGCAGGCGGATTTGGAGCGGGTAGCCGCCATTCCTGCGCTCGAAACTCAACAGGAGCGATTGCAAACTCAGCTCAGCCGCATTGCCGCAGCTCGTCAATTTCAACAGGAGCTACAAGCCCTTTTTGAGCAGGGCTCGGATCAATTGGCTCAACACCATCACAGCATCCGGCAACTTCTGGACGAATTGGAAGCGCAGCGACACAACTATCCCCAACTTCAATCTCTGTGGCAGCGGATCCCAGAGGTACTCACTCGATCTTCAGCACTCAGCCAACAGTTGCTCCAGTCCATCCATCAGATTTTGCAGGATCTGGCTCCCCAAACTTCCGAGCCCCAACTTCGTCAGCAGTTGTCCAACATCCAAAAACAACTCAGGACTTTGCAACCCTTGCTCGGCCTAACCGCACAAATACCCGATTTACAAGCCCAAATTCAGCAACTGCTGCAGTTGCAAGCCGAACGACAAAGCAGAATTGATGATCTTCACTGGGATCTTGAGGCTGAGCCCACCTTCCTTCGGCAACAACAGGAAATTGGCCAGGCGCTGCAAGAACTGGGGGATCCCAGAGGGCAAATCCAGCGCTTGGAAAGAGATCTCAGCCGCAAGTCTAGGGTTGAGCAAGAATATCAACAAATAGCGGCCCATGTTCAGCAACTCCAACAGCAGATACAAGCCCTAGAAGAGCAGCTGCAACCGCTTTCAGATCTGGATGAAAGAATTGCAGCTTTGCGGGAAGAACAAGGCCGGCACCGCAACAACTACGAGACCTTTATCCGCATGCAGCCTCTTGCCCAAAGTTTGCCCCGACGGCAAGATGAACTCCAAGCGGCCCAGTTGGCCCTAGATCAAATTCAGAAAGCCAAGCAAGAAAAACAAGCCCAGATCGACCGCTGGGAACAAACAGAGGGATCCAAAGATGACCTGCAAGCCCAAATTGAAAAAGCCGCCAAAACCTTAAAATCTCTGGGGGATCCCAGAAGTCAAGCCGAACGGCTCAAAGCAGAGCTAAAACAGGAAAAGCAGTATTTACAAATGCAGGCCGACTGCCTGCAGCAGCTTCAGGATTTACAGGCCGCACTCAACCCTATCGAGGAGGCCCTATGCCAAACGGAGCATCTGGATCGAGAGCTGGGATCCCTGCAGGAAGAACGCGAACGATACCGTTTAGATCACGAGCGCTATCTGCAGGCAGAACCCATCGCCAAATTGCTTCCCCAACGGGAACAGGAACTGGCCGAGCTAAACGCCCAGCGGCAGCAACTGCAAACTCAGCTTTCCCAACTTCGCGCAGCACGGGATCCCTTAGCTGCTCTGTATCGACCGCAGGAGCATGAGCATCTTCGATCCCTTCTGCAGGCCACCGAAATTCAAAAAGCCGAAGCCCAGGCCCGACTGGAGAGCCTAGCTCCTCAACTGAGCAAAATTGAGGAAAAGTTGCGGCAATTGGAACAGACCAAGGCCAGCTTAAAGCAAGTCGAGGCAGAAAAAACTGAGAAAGAACGCCTACACCGCTTTATCAAGTTTAGCCGAGATACCTATAGAAAAGCCGGCCCTCAAATTACCC
Source organism: Thermostichus sp. MS-CIW-40 (assembly GCF_054058315.1). NCBI lineage: Bacteria > Bacillati > Cyanobacteriota > Cyanophyceae > Thermostichales > Thermostichaceae > Thermostichus > Thermostichus sp. MS-CIW-40. The sequence continues at coordinate 13,313 of NZ_JBSSAC010000020.1, read as the reverse complement.
AATACTACCTGCAGCAGATCAACCATACTGCCGATCACCTCTTCCGAGAAATTCTCAACCGTCCCAACGTCACCCTGACCTGGGAAGCCGATTATGAGATCCGCGTTCAAGAAGCCGGCAGCCCCAAACGACGGTTTGCCAGCCTTTCCGGGGGAGAGCAAATGTCGGCGGCCTTGGCAGTGCGCTTGGCTTTACTCAAGGTGTTGGGACAACTAAATATTGCCTTTTTCGATGAGCCCACCACCAATATGGATACCCAACGGCGACAGCGGCTGGCAGAGGCTATTACCAACCTGCGATCTTTTGAGCAGCTGTTTGTCATCAGCCACGACGATACCTTTGAGCAAATGACAGAAAATGTTATTCGGGTGGAAAGGCACTCCGGATCCAAGTCGGTAGGGAGGGATCCCGCCCATGGTGTTTAGAGCCGACCGGATCCTGGCGGTGCTGCAGCAGAAGCGGGAAGCCTTTGCCACTTTTGATCAAAGGCTGTCGGAGCGCAGAGAATACTATAAGCAGGCTATGGAAAGCTTGCGCCAGTGGTCGAGCTTAGAGATTGCCGAAAAAATAGCTCCATTCCCTTTCCCAGGCGCTTTGCCCACTGAAGAATGGGATCGCTACTCCAATTGGAGGATCCCTTTTGAGCAGGAATGGGCCAATTACGAAGAAAGCCGCGATTGGGCGAAGTCGGTCATTGAAAATATTCCCACCTTTGCCGTGGATGGATCCCAGATTTATCCCAGCAAAGATCTGTCAATACCGGTGGCGCTGGTGCAAATCGGCTGGTATGAAAATTATCACTGCGCAGCAGGCTTGTACGAAAAAGACATCCAAGTGGATGTATTGACTCCAAGGGACCTGGGATCCGACAGCAGCGGCGAACCGAAAGAGCGAATGGTTAACATGCGCCGCTTTCAAATGGAAATCGAGAGACTTGTAGAATACATTCAAAAATCTCAACCGGGATCCCGAAAATTGGCCTTTTTGGACGGGGCGCTGGTGGCTACTTTTGCCGAAGTCTTTGAGCCAGAAAGCCAAGACTTTTATGTGCAGTGTTTGCTCCAGCTTCTGCGGGCCAGCGAGCAAAGCCGGATCCCCATCGTGGCCTACATAGACACCACCTACACTTCCGATTTGGTGGCGTTGCTGAAGCATTGTTTTGACCTACCCGAAGCTCCACAGCTTCACGATGCGCAACTGCTTAGTCCCTGGTTGGAGTGGGGGGATCGCACACCTTTTTTCATCTGTGCCCGTGGCGGCAGCCTCAACCCCCAAGATGGGATCCTCAATCGCTACCAAGAAATGCGAGAGCGAGTGGGATTTGTTTACCTGCGCACCAATGACAACTTTCCGGCCCGCTTGGAAATACCCGTTTGGGTTTATGAGGCAGGACTGTTGGACTGGTTGGTGGATCTGGTTCGCTGTGAGGTGGTGATTGGGCGAGGTTATCCTTATGTGCTGGAGACAGCCGATCAAATAGCCGTTATTCGCAATGAGGATCGCAACCTTTTCTTACGCCTCATGCAAGATTGGGCCGCTCGCGAGAAGCTGAACCTGAGGCTATCTCGGAAAACGGTGAGTAAACTACAACGGAGACGAGTCCGATGAGATTGGGAAAGGTGGTTCGCTCCAACAATCACTGTGATTACGTGGTGCAGGTGGACGATGCTTTAGAAGTCAAAAATCCGCCGACTCCTGATGACTATGGCTTCGGCAGCTTTGTCAAGCTAGAAAGCGACCGGCGACACTGGGCCGTAGGTCTGGTCTACAACACACAGCTTCTGAACCCGATGTTCCTCAATTCTGGGCCGCGTCTTTCCAGCCAGCCGGATCCCTATTTTTCCCCCGATCTGCAGAATGAGGTGCGCACATTGCTCTCGGTGGTTTTAATCGGGGCCTTGGATGAAGAGCGCCGCTGTGGCCGGCAAGGGATCCCACGCGTGGTGGTGCCTGTAAACACGCCGGTTTTTCGCATGAGCCGGGAAGAGATCCTGCGCTTTCACCAGGATCCCCAAGGTCAAACCCAATTTTCCTACTATGGTTTGCTGCTGAGTAGCGGCGGCAACTTTGCCAATCATTTGATCTACCAAGTCTTGAACGACATTACGCCGATGTTTGCCGATCCAGCTCAACGGCGAGCTCTGCAAATCTTAAGCAAAGAATTGGCCTGGAAAATGACTGTAGGAGCGATGCGCTAATGCCCCAAAAAATCACCGATAATGGCCACCATCCAGAAGCCACCCTCTCTCCAACTGAGGACTCTCCAGAGGTAATTGGCACCGTCAAAGGGCCTGGAGAAACCTCTAACCAATATGTTTTCATCACTTCCAATACCCAAGCGGTAAAGGTGGGCGATTTCGTCTACTACGAAGTCCAGGATCCCCAATCGCAAACGCTGCAAATCCTGGGTAAAATTAGCCAAGTTCAGCTCCTGGATCACATCCCCGATCGCATCTTTGCCGATACCGAAATCGATCCCAGCACCATTGTGGCTCTGGTGGGCTTCACCCATCCCAATCCGGAAATCTATGCGGTTACCGTCGAGGTCATCGGCTATTTCAATCAGAAGATGGGCTTTATTAACCCCCGCCGCGCTCCGGATCCCGGTGCCAAGGTTTTTCTGGCCTCCAATCGTCTGCTGAAATCAATTTTGAACAAACGAGATGAAACAGCCATTGGGGGTGCTCACTTGGGCAGCCTGTTGTTGCGCGATGAGGGAGCAGTGCCCGTAGTACTGGACGTCAAGGAAATGGTCAGCACCCATCTGGCCATTTTGGCGGGGACGGGATCCGGTAAATCTTATACAGCAGGGGTTTTGATCGAAGAGCTGCTTTTGCCCAAAAACCGAGCTGCCGTTCTCATTTTCGATCCCCACGGGGAATACCACACGCTGGCAGAAATGCAGTCCCACCCCAAGTTTTTTGGGGAAGACGGCTACCGTCCTAAAGTCAAGGTTCTTTCACCGCAGGAAATTAAGATTCGTGTATCTTCTCTTAACTTCTTTGATATTCTGACCCTGCTGCCAGAGACCACTGACCGACAGAAATCTTTTCTGGAGAAAGCCTTTCGCAAAACAACTCAATTTAACCCGATCCGCTGGACGATTCAGGATTTAATCGATGCCGTAAATGAAGCTGATTCTGCAGAAGATGGATCCCAGGGATCCTCAGCCGCCGCCTTGGAGTGGAAATTAGAACAGATCGACCGCTCTCCTTATTTCAGCAATGTAGAACATCTGGCCCCCAAAGACTTGTTTGAGCCGGGGCAGGTGACCATTCTACAAATGCACGAGATCAGCCAGGAAGAACAGCAGGTGATCGCTGCTGCCATCTTGCGCCAGGCCAACTATGCTCGGATCAATACCCACAAAGGCAAGATCCAGCCGGGGGACGAAAATTACTTGCCTTATCCCGTCTTTATTTTGCTGGAAGAGGCCCATCGGTTTGCCCCTGCCCACGAGCCTTCTCGTTGCAAACAGGTGCTGCGCACCATCCTCAGCGAAGGACGCAAGTTTGGACTGGGAGTAGGGCTGATCACGCAACGCCCTGGCAAGTTAGACTCGGACATTTTGTCGCAATGCATGAGCCAATTTTTAATGCGAATTGTCAACCCTGCCGATCAGGAAAATTTGCGCCACAGTGTCGAGGCTGCCGGACGGGATCTGTTGCAGGAATTGCCCGCCTTGAGCAAAGGTCAGGTGATCGTCTCCGGTGTGTGCGTCAATACCCCCGTGTTATGTAAAGTGCGGAAGCGTTATACGCAGCATGGCGGCGAAACGTTGGATATTCTTGGCCTCTGGCAAAGGCATTCTCAAGAACACCACCAGCGGGATCGCTTGGCTCAGTCAGCCCCTCTCAAACCGCGTCCTCAACCTCAGGTAGTGGACGGACTCAGTATTGACTAAAAAAGCTCCGGCTGCGTTGGATCTCAATTGCTGAATCCGCCAAATCTACAATATCTACAATCCACGAACCACCGTTTGGTTACAATACAGTCCGTTCCGTGCAAGCGAGTTTTGGGGCGATCAGTGATGAGGAAACAAGCCCTTTTGCCAAGCTTCCTGGGCATTGCCGTTGCAGTTCTACTGGGATCCGGGCCTGCCTATGCTCAGTTGCGGCTGATCCCCGAAGCGGCGCGGCGGGTGTACGAGGCATTGCCGGATCTGCCGCTGGAAAACGTCTACACCCCCATTAACCCCAATGACGGCGGCCCTACGCCTGAGGAAGATACCTTGGTGCGGCGGATGATGGTTTACCATCTGCAGGTGGCCGGTCGCTCCCCGACCGACCGCTTTGACTGGCAACTGACGCTGGCGGACTATTTTGATGCCAATGAGCCAATCATCGCCCAACGGTATCCCGGTGCCGACCGCCTCACGGTCAACCCCTACGCCCAAGACAAAGCCGTTGTACAATTCCTGAACCGGCAACAGCGACAGGCCCTGCTGGAAGCCCTTGTGATGGCCTTCGGTGGGGATCCCAACCCAACGCCCCTCTACATTCCCACCGACGGGGATCCTGCCCCTACCCGTCCCACCCCAGAACCTATGAAGCCCTTGCTGCTTCCCAGCAGCGGATCCGCTGACTTGCTCAGGCCCTAGCAGAGGTTTCCCGCTAACTCAAGGCTTGCCCGGTGTAGTTCTCAATGCAGCGCAGGAACAGCTCTACCCCAATGCCAAGGGCAGCCTCATCGAAGTCGAAGCGGGGATGGTGATGGGGATAGTCCAGTCCCTTGGCGGGGTTGGCGGATCCCAGGAAAAAGTAGCAGCCGGGCACCTCGTTGAGAAAAAAGGAGACGTCCTCGCCGCCCATGGTCATTTCTGGGATGATCCTCGCCTCTGAGCCAAACACCTGGCGGGCAGCTTGTTCCACCAGCGCTACCATAGCAGGATCGTTGCAAACCGCTGGGTAGCCCCGTTCGTACTGAAACTCGTAGGTGGCCCCGTAGGCTTGGCAAATGCCGGCAACGATTTCTTCCATACGTTTTGAGATCAAATCCCGCACTTCCGGCTGAAAGCTGCGCACGGTGCCCCAAATCTCAGCTCTAGGGGCAATGACGTTAAAGGTATCGCCAGCCCGGAAGCGGCCCACCGTCACCACCGCCGGCTGCAGCGGATCCACACTGCGGGAGACGATGGTCTGCAAAGCATTGACAATGTGGGATCCCACCACAATGGCATCTACCGTCTGCTGGGGAAGGGCGGCATGTCCGCCTCGCCCGATCACCTGAATCTGAAAGCGGTCGGCAAAGGCCATCGAGGGGCCACTTTTCACGCCAATAGTGCCCAGAGGGCGATTATTCCACAGGTGTAGGCCGAGGATGGCTTCCACATCCGGGTTTTTCAGAACCCCCGCCTCCAGCATGGGCTTGGCTCCGCCGGGGCCTTCTTCGGCAGGTTGAAAAATGACCTTGACCGTGCCCTTGAGGTGTTGACGGTGCTGTTGCAGCAGCTTGGCGGTGCCCATAGCAATGGCCGTATGGCCGTCGTGGCCACAGGCGTGCATGACGTTGGGGATGGCGGAGCGGTACTCGACTTCATTGGCCTCATGAATGGGCAGGGCATCCATATCGGCCCGCAGCGCCAAAACCGGCCCCGGCTGCTCTCCCTCAATGGTGGCCACAATGCCGGTGTGGGCAATGCCGGTCTGGTGAGGGATCCCCCAACTTTTCAGGCGCTGGCTGATGTAGGCGGCGGTTTGCTTCTCCTGGAAGCCCAGCTCGGGATACTTGTGGATGTGGCGGCGCCAGGTCACCAACTCGGGTTGTAAAGCTCGAACAGCAGGGCGAAGCGCGGGAAAGGACATGACCTGAAAAACAAAAAAACAAAAATGTCTTGGAAAACCTTCACCGATGGCCAGTGTTGGTTGCATGCAGTTGCCTGTCGATTTTGCCCAGTATGGCATTGCTGAGGCTGCTTTCCGCTCGGCGTCGAGGTGGACATCTAGGCCCACAGGGATCCGGTTTCCGGCGGCAGATCCTGCCAACGGCCCGGCCCCACTGCTCGCAAAGCTTCCTGCAAGGAGATCGCCCCTGAGTAGAGGGCCTTGCCCAAAATGGCCCCTGTCAAACGGGGCAAGCTCAACAAAGCCAGCAAATCCGTTAGCGATCCGATTCCCCCCGAAGCAATCACAGGCAGGCGGGAGATGGCGAGGATCTCCTGCAACTGTTGTAGGTTGGGGCCGGCCAGGGTGCCATCCCGGCCAATGTCGGTGTAGATGATGCCGGCGACGCCCTGTTCCCCCACCCGTTGCACCAATTCGGTGGCCCGCAGGGGAGTGGTGCTCAGCCAGCCGCGGGTGGCCACTTGCCCCTGCCGAGCGTCGATCCCCACCCAAACCCGACCGGGGAAGGCTTGGGTCATCGCCTCCAGGGTGTCAGGATCCTCCACGGCCAGGGTGCCAACGATCACCCGATCCACCCCCAAATCCAACAACTGCCGCGCCCGTTCCAGGGATCGGATCCCACCCCCCACCTGCACCGGGATGGCCAGGCTGCGGACAATGCGCTCAATGATGGGCAGGTTGACTGGATCCCCGCTTTTGGCTCCGTCCAGATCGACCACATGCAGGCGAGGGGCACCCTGTGCCGCCCAAGCTTCGGCCTGCTGGATGGGGTCATCGGCCACCTGTTCCGCCTGAGCATAATCCCCCTGGTAGAGGCGCACGGCGTGGCCCTGGAGAAGGTCGATGGCGGGGATCACCTCTAAGAAGGCGCTGGTGTAAGGCATGATTGGGATCCCTTAGGGGCTTCTCCAGTATCGCCCAGGGGGGAGAATGGGAAAACCTTTTGGGGCGACCATGAACGCACGTCAACTGGCCCTCTTGGCCTTGCAGAAGATCGAGCGGCAAAACGCCTATGCTGACGTGGTGCTAGAGCACCTGTTGGCCCACAGCCACCTGATCCCTGCCGACTGCCGCCTGGTCAGCGAGCTGGTGTACGGCGTTACCCGCCGTCGTCGCACCCTCGACGCCCTAATCGACTGCTTTGCCCAACGTCCTGCCCACAAGCAACCGCCCGATTTGCGGCTCATTCTGCACCTTGGCCTCTACCAGCTGGCTTTTTTGGATCACATCCCCCCCAGCGCTGCCATCCACACCAGCGTGGAATTGGCCCGCCAGATGGGGCTGGGATCCCTGACAGGGGTGGTGAACGGCATCTTGCGCGCCTACCAGCGGCAAGTGTTGGATCAGCCAGAGAAGGATCCCCTCAAGCCCCTCGAGGACACTCTGCCAGCCGACCCAATTCAGGCTTTGGGGATCCGGCACAGCTTTCCCGACTGGTTGGTGAGCCTATGGTGGGAGCGCCTGGGGCCGGTGGAAACGGAGCAGTTGTGTGCTTGGTTTAATCAGCCACCCCACCTGGATTTGCGGGTCAACCCACTGCGGGCAGATGTGAATAAAGTCATTCAAGCCTTGGCAGCAGCCGGGATCCCTGCCCTCCCCATCTCCGAGGTGCCGGGTGCCTTGCGACTTCAGGATCATGCTGGCGACATCACGGCCCTGCCCGGCTTTGCCCAGGGTTGGTGGAGCGTTCAAGATGCCAGTGCCCAGCAGGTGGTGCATTGCCTGGATCCCCAGCCAGGGGAGCGGGTGATCGACTGCTGCGCTGCTCCGGGCGGCAAGACCACCCAAATAGCCCAACACATGCAGGATCGGGGGGAAATCTGGGCTTTGGATCGCCACCCCCACCGTCTGCGGCGCCTGGAGGAAAATAGGCAGCGCCTGGGCTTGAGCTCAATCCGTCCCCTGGCCATCGACCTGTTATCCCTGAGCGCTGCCGCCGATCGCGTCAGCGGGACGGAGTCCTTACCCCCTGCCCCCTTGCCCCCCTGGCAGAGTGCTGACCGCGTACTGCTGGATGCCCCCTGCTCCGGCCTAGGCACCTTGCACCGCCATGCTGACGCTCGCTGGCGGCAGACTCCAGAGCGGATCCCTGAATTGGCCCACCTGCAAGCTCAGCTTCTGCAGGTGGCAGCCCGTTGGCTTAAGCCGGGCGGGGTGTTGGTGTACGCTACCTGCACGCTGCACCCTGCCGAAAACGAGGAGATCATTCAAGCCTTTCTCGACAGCCACCCCAATTGGGCTGCTGAAGGGGATCCCCTGCTCATCTGGCCCCACCGGCAGGATCGGGATGGATTTTTTATCCAACGGCTGCGCCGCTCCGGTTACTAACTCCCCTCTCCCTCTGGGAGAGGGGCTGGGGGTGAGGGCAGCAACGCCGAAGACTTGGGGAGTACCTTAACCATTGCCACATGGCTTCTGAGCTGCTGACCAGTCCGAAAAACCCCTGGATCCGCAAGTTGCGGCAGTTGCACCGCAGCAAAGGCCGGCGGGAACAGGGCGCCTTTTTGGTGGAGGGATCCCACCTCATCGAAGAAGCCCTGCGAGTTGGCTGGCCCCTGCAGGCTCTCTGCTACACGCTTGAGTGGGCTGAGCGTTACCCACAATTGCTGGCCAATCTGCCCAAGAGTCTACGGCGGCAGGCCGTCAGCTCAGAAGTCATGGCAGCGCTCTGTACCACCGAGTCTCCCGAAGGAGCTGTGGCCGTGGCCGTCAGTTGGCAGATTTCCTCTCCCCCCCTGTCCAAGTTACGTTTGGGCCTTGTGGTGGAAACGCTGCAAGATCCAGGCAATTTGGGATCCCTAATCCGAGTCGTGGCCGCCGCAGGAGCCGACGGCCTTTGGCTAAGCGCAGACAGCGTCGATCCCGAAAACCCCAAAGTCTTGCGGGCCTCTGCCGGCCAGTGGTTTCGCCGTCCGCCCCAAGTCGTGCCCGACCTAGCCGCCTGGATCCAGAGCTGCCGTTGCCACGGGATCCAAGTCTTGGCTGCTACCCTCTCCCCCACAGCAAACTGCTACTGGGATCAAGATCTCACCCGCCCTACCCTTTTTCTCCTGGGCAACGAAGGGGCTGGCCTGAGGGAAGCGACTATCCAACAGGCCGATGCCCAGGTGCGGATCCCGATGGCCGAGGGTGTCGAATCTCTGAACGTCGCTATGACGGGGGGGTTGTTGCTCTACGAGGCCCTGCGCCAGCGGCGATCTCGCTCAGGAAGCGCTCCCTGAACAGCTAGCTGCTCCCTCAGAACTCTTCCTCTACAAAGACCGCATCCTCATTCTCTTCCTGCTCTCCCTCCTCCATCGCTGCCGGCCGGCTGGCGGAAACCGTCACCCCCGCAGAAAGTTTCTCCCGCACAGCCGCTTCCACCTCCGCTAGGAGCTCTGGGTTTTCCTTCAAGTAGACAACCAGATTGTCCCTTCCTTGGGCAACATTTTCCTCCTTGTAGCTGTACCAAGAGCCGCGCCGCTTCAGAATGCCCATCTCATCTGCCAGATCGATGATGCAGCCGATGTTGGAGATGCCCTGGCCAAAGATGATGTCAAATTCTGCCCGCCGAAAAGGGGGGGCAACTTTGTTTTTCACCACCTTGACCCGCGCTCGGATCCCGTATTCTTCCGCACCTTTTTTCAGGGTTTGAACGCGGCGAATATCTAGCCGCACCGACGCATAAAACTTAAGGGCATTGCCGCCGGTGGTGGTCTCCTGGGGGCCATAGCCTATGCCGCCAATTTTGGAGCGCAATTGGTTTAAGAAAAGAACGATGGATCCGGTTTTGCTGACATTTCCGGCAATCTTGCGCAGCGCTTGGCTCATCAGGCGCGCCTGCAATCCCACATGGGCATCTCCCATATCCCCTTCGATCTCAGCCCGGGGCACCAACGCTGCTACCGAGTCCACCACCACGATATCCACAGCTGCCGAGCGCACCAACTGATCGACGATCTCCAGAGCTGCCTCTCCCGTATCCGGTTGCGAGATCAACAGGTTTTGAATATCAACCCCCAAAGCTGCTGCGTAAGTGGGATCCAGCGCATGTTCCGCATCCACAAAAGCTGCCGTTCCCCCTTGTTTTTGCACTTCGGCGATGGCATGTAGGGCAATTGAAGTTTTCCCAGAAGATTCCGGCCCAAAGACTTCGATAATCCGCCCTTTTGGGTAACCTCCGCCCAAGGCCAAGTCGAGGGTGATGGCCCCACTGGGTATGGTCTCCACCCGCATCTGGGTGGCATCTCCCAGGCGCATGATTGCCCCTTTGCCGAAATTCCGCTCGATCTGGCTTAACACCTGCTCCAGGGCTTTGCGTTTTTCTGACTTCAATTTGTCCGAGTCATCAGCAGTGTTCACAGCAGCGGCTTTCCGGGCCATAACCCGCATCCCCCCCAGGAGTCGTGGTGGAAAATCGAGCCTGCATTCTAACATTGTCGCCTTGCTCTGAGCGGATCCCTCTCCCTCCAACTGCAGTCAGCTCGTACCTTGCCTCGGTTCCTAACTCCCCCCTCCCTCTGGGAGAGGGGCTGGGGGTGAGGGCAGGTCTTCTGCATAGCCTTGCAGAGCGGGTAGAGTGGGCTAAAGGGATCTGCTCAGGAATGTCCCCACGGTCATGACTTTGGTCTTACAATCCCCCGGCCCGGTTGTGTTTAGTTGGGGGCCGCTCAGCCTGCGCTGGTATGGCTTATTGATCGGCCTGGCAATGGTGTTGGGCTTGCTCCTGGCTCGCCATCTGGCAGCTCGGCGTGGCCTTCCCCCCAGTTCCATGCCTGATCTACTGGTGTGGTTGGTGGTTGGATCCCTGCCCCTTGCTCGCCTGTACTATGTGGCCTTTGAGTGGGAACGCTATCGAGATGGCCCTTGGTGGCAGGTCTTGGCCCTCTGGCAGGGGGGCATTGCCATTCACGGTGCCTTGATCGGCGGCAGTGCGGCGCTTTACCTGTTCGCCCGGCGGCACCGGCTGAGTTTTTGGTTGCTAGCCGATTGCCTTGTTCCCTCCCTCAGCCTTGGTCAGGGGATCGGACGTTGGGGCAACTTCTTCAACAACGAAGCCTACGGAAAGGTGTTGCCTCCGGATAGCCCTCTGTGGGTACAACTGCAGCTGCCTGATGGATCGCGCGTCCATCCCACTTTTTTGTACGAATCCCTCTGGAACTTTGGTCTCTTCGGGCTCCTGCTCTTTTTAAGCTACCGGCGCCAGCTTCCCCCCGGCACCCTCTTGGGCCTCTACCTGGTGGGGTACAGCCTGGGGCGCTTCTGGATCGAAGGCCTGCGCACCGATAGCCTCATGCTGGGATCCCTGCGGGTGGCGCAGGGGGTGAGCCTGTTGCTCATTGGAGCAGGCCTGGCCGCAATCTTGACAGCTCCCAAACGCGTTTCTGTTCACCCAAACGAGGCAACTTCCTCGCCTGGGATCCCCGCCCCAAAGGAGTTGTAAGCCATGGCCAGCGAACAGAATGAAGAGCTCTGGCAGCAAGCCTCCCCTCTGCTGCTGCCATCCGCCGCTGCTACCCAATCACTAGGGGCCCTCGTAGCTCAAGCCGCCCTTGGCTTCCTCGCCCCTTCAGGTCAACAAAAATCTCCCCCTCCCAGCCGCAGCCTCGGCTCCACTTCCGGCTTGGTCATTCTTCTCGAAGGTAATCTGGGCAGCGGCAAAACCACCTTTGTGCAGGGACTAGGGCAGGGCTTGGGGATCCCTGAACCCATCGACAGCCCCACCTTCGTGCTGGTGCAGGAATACCACACCGGACGGATCCCTCTTTTCCATTGCGATCTCTACCGCCTAGAGACCTCTTCTGCCGCTCGCGCCGGTGGGAAAGAATCCACACTCCTAGAAGACCTAGGGCTAGAAGAACTTTGGAGCCAAGGTGGGATCACCGCTATTGAGTGGCCCCAGTACCTCCGCCATCTGCCTGCGACCTACCTCTGGCTGCGCCTACAGCCCCATCCCCAGCAGGAAGGAGCCCGCCTTCTACACGTCAAGGGAAAGGGATCCCAGACTGGCCACCTTTGGCAGCAAGTTCTTTCTCAATTCACTCAGCAAAACCTCGAAGAAGGGATCCACTTCTCCTCCTGAAAGGACTTGAAAGCAGCAGAAAAAGTTGGGATCCCAAAAGACTTATGGTCATTTCGATTCCAGCTAGGACACTGCACCCGCGCCTAAAACGTTGAATGTACGGAGCCAGAAGGCTCTTCTCAGCAGTTCAGTCGCTTCACCCCAGCCTAAAACGACTATAAGCTCAAGGCAAACAGCCAGAATTCAGCCAAAAGTCATCCTCAGGCCAAATCAAACAGCAGCACCTCAGCCCCTTCTTCACTGAAAAGGTTGAGCTCGCTTTCCCTAGCAATAGCCACGCCATCTCCTTCTCGCAAAAACAAGCCATCCAGGGTCACATCGCCCCGAGCTATCTGCAGCCATCCGTAGCGCTTCTCATCCAAGTGTCGGTGAATGGTGCGTCCCGGCTCAATCAACCCTGCATAGAGATTCACATCCTGATGCACAATCACGGATCCCTGGCGCCCATCTCGAGAGGCAACTAAACAAAACTCATTGGGATGCTCTGTCAAACCCGTCGCTTTTTGTTCATAGCTGGGCTCCAGGTTTTCCTGCTCCGGCAAAATCCAAATTTGCAGCAGATGAACCTCCTCATCTGCCGAGTAGTTGTACTCGCTGTGCCAGATCCCTGTGCCTGCCGTCATCCGTTGAATTTCACCAGGACGAATCACAGATCCCGTGCCCAAGCTGTCTTTATGCTCAAGGATCCCTTCCAAAACATAGGTAACGATCTCCATGTCCCGGTGCCCATGGGTCGGAAAGCCAGCACTCGGGCTGATTCGGTCATCGTTAATCACCCGCAAAGCCCGGAAGCCCATGTAGCGAGGGTCGTAGTACTCTCCAAAAGAAAATGAGTGGTAAGTATCAAGCCAACTGAGCTTGACATGACCCCTCTCTTCCCGCTTGCCCAAAGTCAGCATCACAGTTTCTCCGAAACCTGACCCTCGCAACCATCTTATTAACTCTGCAGTCAGAATGTCAATATTCAAACAGTTTTATTTCTTCTTTTCCCTGCTATTCTCGCCAAAAACTTGCCAAAAATTTTGGGTTGGATATCTTGACGGGGTGGTGGGGGTGGGGATAGGGTAGTAAAGCGCCACAAGGCCACCCAGCCCCGGCGCCCCAGAACCTTGACAAGTAACTCGTTCAGTCAACCATCGCCAAGCAGCACAGCAGGCTCCCTGAGTCGGCTGGTGGCTGCTCATTCAACCCTGTCAAGTTTCCATTTTTCCAGAGACAAGCTCTTGCATCGACACGGAGAGTTTGATCCTGGCTCAGGATGAACGCTGGCGGTATGCTTAACACATGCAAGTCGTACGGACACCTTCGGGTGTCAGTGGCGGACGGGTGAGTAACACGTAGGAATCTACCCTCAGGCGGGGGATAACAGCTGGAAACGGCTGCTAATACCCCATACAGGCGGAAGCTGA
>NZ_JBSSAC010000019.1:0-47676 GCF_054058315.1 Thermostichus sp. MS-CIW-40 | reverse complement strand
AGGATTTCCTTGTTCTGTAGCGCCTTGGTAACCATGACACCTGAGCAAGAGCAGTGGCTGATTCGGGCCGTCCAGGAGTTGCAAGCTGCCCAGCAGAACCAGCAGGTTTTGATCCAAGAGCTGCGGGAAGGGCAGGCGATGCTGGCGCAGTTTTTCCGCGAGGCGCTGGATCGCTTTGACGAGCGCACCCGAGCCATTGAACGGCGCACGGAAGCTGTGGAGCGCCGCACCGAAGCTTTGGAACGGCGCACTGACGAGATGGCCCGAGAGATGCGGGAGATGCGGCAGGAGATTCGGGATCTGCGCCGCGACTTTTTGGAACGGCGGTAGCTTGGGCCCAAGCGCTCTGCATTGCCGACGCCCTCACCCCCAGCCTCTCTCTCTCAGGGAGAGGGGAAATTGGCGGGATTTTGGGTAGGAAGGGATCCCACCTAGATTAACAAAGGAGGGGCGCGGGGAGCTATAAGTCCCGCGCTGTATGCAAAGCATCAGCGTCGGGATACATGGACTCCCCGCACTTGTCGATTCTCTCGATGGGATAAGACAAGTATTTACCAGCAGCTATAGCTTGTGGTAAACTGCCACTATGCTGACCATGAACTACACTTACCGGATCTATCCAGATGCCGCGCAGCAGGCCGAGCTGCGGTCGTGGCTTGAGACGTGCAGAGGCGTGTACAACTACGCTTTGCGCGAACTCAAAGACTGGATTGCTTCCCGTAAGTGTCCCATAGACAGATGCTCACTGGAGAAGGAATACATCATTCCTGCCGATGAGCCATTCCCGTCTTGCTATCGTCAGCAAAATAACCTACCCAAAGCAAAGAAGCAATTCCCGCATTTGGCCAAGGTGCATTCTCAGGTCTTGCAGACTACGATTCGCAGGCTGCATGATACTTGGGAGGCATTCCAGAAGCGGGGATATGGGTTTCCCCGTTTCAAGAAACAAGGCCAATTTAAGTCTTTTGTGTTTCCCCAGTTCAAGGACAATCCCATCTCCGGCAGCAGTATCAAGCTACCAAAGATAGGAAAAGTGCCTATCAACTTGCATCGTCCTATCCCAGATGGGTTCAAGGTCAAGCAGGTGAGGGTACTGTCCAAGGTAAGAGGGACGCAATGGTATGTCGTCGTTACCATCGAATCGGACATATCGGTTCCCGATGCTCCGGTTCACGGTCGTGCGATTGGGATTGATCTGGGATTGGAACGGTTTTTGACGGTTTCAGATGGTAGCTTCCAGGAGCGACCCAAGTTTTTTAGGTCGATGCAACGCAAGCTGAAATTGCTGCAACGCAGAGCGGCACGAAAACAGAAGGGGTCACGAAACTGGGAGAAGGCACAAATCAAAGTTGCCAGAATGCACCATCGGATTGCGAACCGTCGTAAAGATTTCCACCTAAAGACGGCTCATAAGCTTTGTGACCAAGCGCAAACCATCTTTGCAGAAGACCTCAATGTCACAGGCTTGACAGGGGGAATGCTGCGAAAAGATTGTGTCGATGTCGCTTTTGGACAATTTCTGTCTCTGTTGGAATGGGTGTGCTGGAAACGTGGAGTGTACTTCGCTAAAGTCAACTCCAACGGGACTAGCCAAACCTGCCCAAGGTGTTTTGCCACTGTCAGTAAGGGGTTGAAGATTAGAGAGCATCATTGTCCTGAGTGTGGGTATCGAACTCATCGTGACCATGCAGCAGCAGAAATGGTTTTGCATCGTGGACTAGAGAATTTAGTAGCCCAGGGACTCTGGGGAACGGAAACAGCCTGCCAAGTCGTTCTGTCGGGGGTCTATGACCTAGATAAGTGGCGTGGGGCAGGAATGCCTGACCGCGAGGTTAGGAGGCCCGCGCTGTACCCGTAGGGTCAGCGTCGGGAGGATGTCACTCTAGAGGAACTTTGTCTGGCCTCACTGGCATTTGCCCTTCCCCACGAGTTTGCCTATGTCTGTCATCCGTGCCCTCCACAGGCAGTTGGTAACCAAAGAGCGCTCTGCCGAAGAGATCGCCCGCGAATACCTGGAGCGCCTGGCCCAACTGGAGCCGCAGCTCAAGAGCTTTATTACTGTGACCGAGGAACTGGCTCTGCAACAGGCCAGGGCGGTGGACGCCCGCATTCGGGCCGGGGAGGAGATTGGCCCTTTGGCCGGGATCCCGTTAGCTGTCAAAGACAACCTCTGCACCCAAGGGATCCGCACCACCTGCGCTTCCCGGATGCTGGAGGGGTTCATTCCCCCCTACGAGTCAACAGTGACGGCGCGGCTGGCGGCTGCGGGCATGGTGACGGTGGGCAAGACCAACCTAGACGAGTTTGCCATGGGCAGCTCCACGGAAAACTCCGCCTTTCAGCGCACCGCCAATCCCTGGGATCTGACGCGGGTGCCAGGGGGATCCTCTGGGGGATCGGCGGCGGCGGTGGCTGCCGACCAAGCGGTGGTGGCCCTGGGCTCGGATACGGGGGGATCCATCCGTCAGCCGGCAGCTTTTTGCGGGGTGGTGGGCCTGAAACCCACCTATGGGCTGGTGTCCCGCTACGGGCTGGTGGCTTTTGCCTCGTCTTTGGATCAGGTGGGGCCGTTTGGGCGCACGGTGGAGGATGTGGCCCTGCTGCTGCAGGGGATCGCCGGCCATGACCCAATGGACTCCACCAGCCTGAAGGTGGATATCCCGGACTATAGCCAGGCTCTGATCCCGGACATCAAGGGGTTCAAAATCGGGGTGATCCGCGACTTGCTGGGAGAAGGATGCGGCGAGGAGACCCGCGCTGCCGTCCAAGCAGCCATTCAACATCTGCAAGAACTGGGGGCCGAGATCCTGGAGATCGACTGCCCCAGTTTTCGCTATGGCCTAGCCACCTATTACATCATCGCCCCTTCGGAAGCCTCTGCCAACTTGGCCCGCTACGACGGGGTAAAGTACGGCCTGCGGGAACCTGCCGACTCGCTGCTGTCGATGTATGGCAAGACCCGCGCCCACGGCTTTGGGCCAGAAGTCAAGCGGCGCATCATGATCGGCACCTATGCCCTCTCCTCGGGGTACTACGACGCCTACTACCTCAAGGCTCAGAAGGTGCGCACCCTCATCAAGCAGGACTTCCTCAAGGCTTTCGAGAAGGTGGATGTGCTGGTCAGCCCCACCACCCCCACCCCAGCCTTCAAGCTCGGCGAGCGGGAGGATCCCCTCAGCATGTACCTCTGCGACCTGATGACGATCCCGGTGAACCTGGCGGGTTTGCCGGGGCTGAGCCTGCCCTGCGGGTTTGCCGATGGGCTGCCCATTGGCCTGCAAATTGTGGGCAATGCCCTACAGGAGAGCAAGGTGCTGCGGGTGGCCTATGCCTATGAGCAAAGCACCGACTGGCACAAGCGACGGCCCCCGCTGGGGCAGCCCTCAGTTGAAGAGGGCCAGGGATCCGATCCCGGCCAACCTCAAGCCAAGCGCAGATCCGGCAAAAGGAGCAAAAAATCCAAAAGCTGAGGCGGGAAGGGCGGCAACTAGGCCATGCCCATCTGGTTGGCCGCTGAAAAGCGTTCCATAAAGCGCAGGAAGCGATCCCACTCTGCCTCGGTTTCCATGTCGTAGGTCACTTCCAGGGCTTTGAATTCCCCGTTCAGGAACTTGGCCCTGATGTTGCGGGTGGTCAGCTCCCCTTCCTCATCGATCATCCGCATGCCGAGGATGTTTTGCGTATCGGATTTTAGATCCTCGAAGCGGAAAATCGCGGATCCCCGGTTGCCGGTCTTGGATTTCAGCACTCGCACCTGGGTGGGCACCTCTTGGATGCCGGGGGAGAACTCGATACTGGCCATGATGTCCTACGAAACACGATGATTTAAGCCATTATAACCGGCCAATCCCCGCATCCTGCTCCAGAAAATCTCTCAGCTCCTGGGCCGTCATCTGCTCCAGGTGATGGCCGGCCTGCCGTTGGGCTTCTGCCACATCGGGGATCCGGTCGCACAGGGCGCCAACCCGAAGGGGAAGAGGCTGGGCTGCCAACCCAGCGCGCGCTGCCGGAGTCACCTGGCCACAGAGGATGAGCAGGGGTTTTTGGGCTTGGATAGCCTGCTCCAGCACGGCCCCCACCACCTTTCCCATCGTGCTTTGTTCGTCGAGGCAGCCCTCTCCGGTGACGACCAGATGGCAGCGGCGGATGCGCTCCGGCAGGGCCAATTGCCGCGCCAAGAGCTGGATCCCGGACTCCAGAGTGGCCTCCAAAAAAGCCACCAGACCTGCTCCTAAGCCGCCTGCGGCTCCGGCCCCCGGGATCCCGGCCACGGCCTGGCCCAAATCTCGCTCCACCACTTGAGCCCACTGCTGCAGCGCCTGCTCCAACTGCTGCACCTGGGAAGGGGTGGCGCCCTTCTGGGGGGCAAAGACGGCGGCGGCTCCCAACGGGCCAGTGAGGGGGTTTTGCACATCGCAGAGGCCGCGGACCCGTTTCCCCTGCCAACCAGGCTGTTCGGGGGGCTCGATGCGCGCCAGCCGGGCCAGCTCCGCCCCACCCCAGCCGATGGGATCCCCAGCTCCATCCAACAGGCGATAGCCTAAGGCCTGCGCCATGCCCGCCCCTCCATCCACGGTGGCGGATCCCCCCAGTCCTATCCAGATCTCAGCGATGGGATCGCGGCAAACAGCCCGCAGCAGCTCTCCCAGGCCATAAGTGGTGGTGCGGGTGGGATCCCGCCGCTCCGGTGGCACCAAGGTCAGGCCAGCCACCTGGGCCAGCTCCAACAGGGCCAGCTCTCCTGCCACCCCGTACTCCGCCCAGACGGGATCCCCCAGGGGGCCGGTGACCCATAGGCCCTTCTTCTCTCCCCCCAGCGTCGGCAGCAGTACCTCTAGGGTGCCCTCTCCCCCATCGGCCAAGGGGAGCCGCTCCACCTCGGCCTCCGGCAGCACCTGTTGGATCCCGCGGGCCATGCTCTCTGCCGCCGCCGTGGCTGTTAGGGATCCCTTAAAACTATCCGGGCAAACCAAAATCCGCCGCGGTGGGCTGCTGAACTGGGATCCCTTTGCCTGGAAACCCGCATCCAGCATGGAGCCTCCTCGGCGGCGCTAAAAGGTGGATTGCAAGCCTAGCCCTCCTCCTCTGCTGGCGAAGGCTGATCCGCGCTGGCAGGCTGGGAGGCACTGCCCAAAGATTGCTCCAGGGCCAGACGCTGCTCCATGACCCGCAGGAAATAGCCGCCCATCATCGCGCCGGAGAGCATTTTGGCCAAGCTCTCGCGGTTGGTGATGATCTGAACCCCGAATTGATCGGAGGGCAAGCTCCCCACCAAGCTGCGGATGTTGTGGCCCAAGATCTCCAGCACTTCCGGAGAAGAATTGCGGGCAATATCCTGAAAGACGCTGGGATCCTGAGATTGCAAGTATTGCCATAGCCGGTTGTCGGGGCTCGGAGTTTGCAATGCCTCAAAACCAGGGATGAAGTTCAACGGGCTCGCCATGGAGTAACCAAGCTCCACAAACACAGCAGATGCCATCCCAACCGGGCCGCTCGGCCTGATCCCACAGGCCTTTGCCGTTCCCGGAATTTGGGCTATCCCAAAGGTAACACCCCATCTTCACCCCCCTCGGTACGGGATCCCACCCTTCTGCGGCGGCAAATGCCGTACCTAAGTAACGGCCGGGGATCAAGCGCTGGCTTCTGAGGTCTCCTCCTCGGCAACCAAGGCAGCGGGTACCACTGTAACTCCCACAATGCTGTCTTCCGGATCCAGGCGCTGCACCAGCACCCCGGTCGCCTCGCGGGACTGGGTGGGAATGGCCTTGGCCAACTGGCGCATGACAATGCCCCTGGCGGTTACCAACAGGATCTCGTCTTCGGCATTGACGATGCGCAGGGCCGCCAGCTCGTCCGACGCCTGGCGGAACTTGGTGGCGATCACCCCCTTGCCGCCGCGGTTTTGCTGGCGGAAATGGTCGATGGCCGAGCGCTTGCCCCGCCCTTCTTTGGTGATCACCAGCACCCAAGGGTTAGCCAGCTTCTCCCCCTCTCGCTCGGCAGCCATCACCGATTCGGCAGAGATAATATCCATGCTGACGATGTCATCGCCGGCGTTGAGGGTCATGGCCCGCACGCCCCGGGTGGCCCGTCCCAGAGGGCGCAGTTGCTCGTCATCCGCCCGGAAGCGAATGGACATGCCTTGGCGGGTTGCCATGACCACATCGTCGCTGGAGCGGGCGCGGCGTACCCAGCGCAGTTCGTCGTTTTCTTCCAGAGAGATGGCGATCAGGCCGTTGGAGCGCACATTGGCAAAGGCGCTGAGGGCCGTTTTTTTGATGTAGCCGCCGCGGGTGAGCATCACCAGATATTCGTCGTCGCTGAACTGGCTCACCGGCACCATGGACGTAACCCGCTCTTCCCGAGTGATCGGCAGCAACTGAACGATGGCACTGCCACGGGCGGTACGGCTCCCCTGGGGGATCTGGTGGGCGGGCAGGGTGTAGACTACGCCTCGATTGGTGAAAAAGAGGACGGTGTCGTGGCTGCGGCAGGCAAAAAACTGTTCGATGGCATCGTCTTCCTTGATGCGGGCGCCGGCTTTGCCGCGGGTGGCTCGCCCCTGCACCTGGAACTCCTCAAGGCCCATGCGCTTGATGTAGCCCTGCTCGGTTAGAAAGATAACCGTCTCCCGATTTTCGATCAGATCGTCCGTTCCCAGCTCCCCATCCTCCAAACAGAGGCGGGAGCGGCGCGGGCTGGCAAAGCGGGCTTTGAGCTGCTGCAGCTCTTCGCTGATGATCTGCATCACCCGTTCTCGGCGGGCCAGAATATCCCGCAGGTCGGCAATTTGCCTCACCAAGTCTTCGTGCTCGGCCTGGATTTTTTCCGCTTCCAGGGCGGTGAGGCGGCGCAGCTGCATCTGCAGGATCCCGTCGGCTTGGGCTTCACTCAGGCCCAACACCGCCTGCAATTCCTCTCGGGCTGTGGCGGTATCGGCGGCTCCCCGAATGAGGGCAATCACCCGATCCAACTGCCCCAAAGCCAAGAGATAGCCCTGCAGCAGGTGATCCCGCTCTTCGGCTTTTTGCAGCTCGTAGCGGGTGCGCCGCTCGATCACCTCTTCCCGAAAATCCAGAAAAGCCTGCAGCGCGTCCCGCAGGGTCAGGGTGCGCGGCTCGCCGTTGAGGATGGCCAGCATGTTGACCCCGAAGTTGGCCTGCAGGGGGGTTTGCTTGTAGAGGTTGTTGAGCACCACCTGCGGCTGGGCATCCCGCTTCAGCTCGATCACCACCCGCATGCCGCTGCGGTCGCTCTCGTCGCGGATGTCGGCAATGCCTTCCAGTTTTTTCTCGTTGACCAGCTCGGCGATCTTCTCGATCATGGCTGCCTTGTTGGTCTGGTAGGGCAGTTCGGTGATAATGATGGCGTCCCGAACCGGTCGGCCCCGCTGCTCTATGGTTTCGACGGTGGCCACCCCCCGCAGGGTGATGGAGCCGCGCCCGGTGGTGTAGGCTTCTCGGATGCCCTCCTGGCCCATGATCAGCGCCCCGGTGGGGAAGTCGGGGGCCGGGATCCACTGCATCAACTCCAGGCTGGTGAGGTTGGGGTTGTGGATGAGGGCAATCAGGCCGTCCACCAATTCGCCCAAGTTGTGGGGCGGGATGTTGGTGGCCATGCCCACGGCAATGCCGGAAGAGCCGTTCAGGAGCAGCTGCGGGATCCGCGCCGGCAGCACCAGCGGCTCTTGCTGGGATCCGTCGTAGTTGCCGACAAAATCGACAGTGTTGGCGTCAATATCTTGGAGCAGGGCTTCTTGGGCAAAGGCAGTCAGCCGACACTCGGTATAGCGCATGGCTGCCGGCGGATCGTTGTCTACAGAGCCGAAGTTGCCATGCCCATCCACCAGCCGCTCCCGCATGGAGAAATCTTGAGCCATGCGCACCAGCGCATCGTAAACCGCCTGATCCCCATGGGGATGGTATTTCCCGATCACATCCCCCACCACGCGGGCACACTTGCGGAAGGGGCGATCCGCCGTCAGGCCCAACTCGTGCATAGCGTAGAGAATGCGGCGGTGCACCGGCTTCAGGCCATCCCGCGCATCTGGCAAAGCCCTCCCGACGATCACGCTCATGGCGTATTCCAGGTAGGACTGCGACATCTCCCGCTGCAGGTCGGTGGAGATGATGCGCGCCGTCGATTCGTTGTCGCTCATGGGGTTGGGTTATCCGTAAGGGATCCCAGTCGGCCTTGGCGCAGTGGGTTCATGGAAGTTTATCGAGAAGCCAACCTTGGCCGTGGCAGAGTAAACTACCCGACCCTGACTGCTTCGCAGTACGGGGCGGGCTTTCGGTAGCCCTGCAGTTAGTAAACTAACCACGAGCCTCTGGGCTGGTTTACGGGCAGCCCCAATCGACCGTTACCAGT
This sequence comes from Thermostichus sp. MS-CIW-40, assembly GCF_054058315.1. Lineage (NCBI taxonomy): Bacteria > Bacillati > Cyanobacteriota > Cyanophyceae > Thermostichales > Thermostichaceae > Thermostichus > Thermostichus sp. MS-CIW-40. The sequence continues at coordinate 39,306 of NZ_JBSSAC010000019.1, read as the reverse complement.
GCCCTAAACAGCCGTTTCTGGTGTCCGCAGAATTATTATAGCATTCCTCCCGACACTGACCCTACGGGTACAGTGCGGGGCTCCTGCGCTAGTAAGCTGAAGGTGATTGAATTGAGCAGAAAGCTTTTGTATTCCCAGTCTACCATTCGCCCTTTGTGAAGGCCGGCTGACTTCCAGTAGGAGAGGCTCGGTGGTTCATCGGCGGCCCTCTCTACAGCCTCATGGATCGAGATTTACAGGTGGGCCAAGCGGAGCTGATCATTACCCTGACCGGCATCGACGACACCTTTTCCCAAACCATCCATGCTCGCCACTCCTACTTGGCCGATGAGATTCTCTGGAACCACCGATTTGCCGATATTCTCCACCTGGACAGCAATGGGCATCGCTATGTGGACTACTCTCGCTTTCACACAACTCTACCGGCTCAAGCCCCATGCCCTCGCTTGGAGGGGAATCCTTGAGGGAAACTATAGAAGAAAATCTATTCTCTAGCATGATCTCTATAGTAACGTTCAATGATAGGCTGCCCATAGCGTGGAGGGCTTTGGGGCATGCTGAGCCAAGCGAAAGAACAACAGTCCGGCGGCAAGAGATTTCTGGATTGGCACCGACGTCTGAGCCTAGACAACTGGCGCGGGGATCTCTTCGGCGGGCTGACGACGGCGATTGTTTCCTTGCCGATGGCCTTGGCCTTTGGGGTGGCTTCGGGGGCAGGGCCGGTGGCGGGCTTGTACGGAGCAGTATGCGTGGGCTTTTTTGCGGCTCTGTTTGGGGGTACGCCCACGCTCATCTCCGAACCCACCGGGCCGATGACTGTGATGATGACGGCGGTGGTTGCTAATGTTACAGCTCGTTACCCGGAGCAGGGGCTGGGGCCGGCCTTCACCGTGGTGATGCTGGGGGGCTTATTTCAGATCCTGTTTGGATCCCTGAAACTGGGCAAGTACATCACCCTCATGCCCTACAGCGTTATCTCCGGCTTTATGTCCGGGATCGGCTGGATCATGATTTTGCTGCAGATCCCGCCGCTTTTGGGCCACGCCAGCCAGGGGGGAGTGATTGGGGCGGTGCAGAACCTGCCGACCTACCTGCTCAACCTCAAGATGCCAGAGCTGGGGCTGGGGCTGCTGACGCTTGCCATCCTTTTTGGCTATCCCAAGCCCTGGCGACGGGTGGTGCCGCCGCAGTTGGTGGCTTTGGTGTTGGGAACGCTGGTGGCCAGCTTGTTCATGGCCGATTGGGATTTGCGGCGCATTGGCCCTATCCCCACCGGTTTGCCGCAGTTGCAGTGGCCGCAGTTGCCCTTTGCTTCCCTGGCCAACTTGGTGCTGGATGGGGTGGTGCTGGGGATGCTGGGCTGCATCGATACCCTCTTGACGGCGGTGATTGCCGATAACCTCACCCGCACCCGCCACGACTCCGACCAAGAGCTGATCGGGCAGGGGATCGCCAATATTGTCTCTGGCTTCCTGGGGGGCTTACCGGGAGCCGGCGCCACCATGGGCACAGTGGTGAACATCCAGTCGGGCGGACGTACCCCTCTAGCCGGCATTACCCGAGCGTTAATCCTGCTGATGGTGGTGCTGTTTGCCGCTCCCCTCACGCAAGGGATCCCAATGGCGGTGCTGGCAGGGATCGCCTTTAAGGTGGGGGTGGATATCCTCGACTGGAGCTTCCTCAAGCGGGCCCACCGCCTTTCCCTCAAAGGGGCAGCCATCATGTACGGAGTGATGTTCATGACGGTGTTTGTGGATCTCATCGCCGCCGTAGGGGTGGGGGTGTTTGTGGCCAACTTGCTCACTATTCAACGCCTCAGCGAGATCCACTCCGAAGAGGTGAAAGCCATTACCGATGCCGATGATGCGGTGGATCTCACTCCCCGTGAGAGGGAATTGCTGCGCCAGGGATGCGGGCAGGTGTTGCTGTTTTACCTGAGCGGGCCGATGATCTTCGGGGTTTCCCAAGCCATTTCCCGCCAACATCAGGCGGTGGCCTCCTGCCAAGCGCTGGTGGTGGATCTATCAGATGTGCCGATGCTGGGAGTTTCGGCGACGCTATCCTTGGAAAATGCCATCCGCGAGGCCCTGGATCGGGGCAAACAGGTGTGGATTGTTGGGGCCAAGGGTCGGATCCGGCAGCGCCTAGAAAGCCTGCATCTGCCACTGTCCCCAGAGCGGTTTGTGGACAGCCGTGAGGTGGCCTTGGCCGAGGCTGTTGCCCAGTTGGGCTTGCCGCTCGAGGCCAGTCCCCTGGTTTGAGTAACCCCAATTGGCCTGAGCCACAAAGCTGCGGGATCCGTTTGCCAGATCTAGGTTAAGTCTGAGTCTATGCAATGGAAGGGTCGGGTCGCCTACTTGGCAACCATGCATCGCAAAGAGCAGGTCATCGGCCCTCTCTTGGCCGAACATTTGGGGATCCAAGTTCAAGTAGTAGCTTTCGACACCGACCAACTGGGCACCTTCTCGCGGGAGCGGCCCCGACCGGGGGATCCCCTACAGACTCTGCGCCTGAAGATTGAAAGGGCTCGACAAGCTCATCCCGTCTCCTTGGTTTTGGCCAGCGAGGGATCCTTTGGCCCCCACCCCCAGATCCCTTGGATCCCTTGGAATCAGGAGTGGGTCATGCTCAGGGTTTTTGAACCCGGCGCGGAGCCCTTGGAGCTGGTCGGCTATGCAGAGAGCACCCAAACCAATTTCAGCCATCGCTGGGTGCAGAGCTGGGCAGAAGCGCTGGACTTTGCCCAAAGGGCGGGTTTTCCCCAGCATGCCCTGATTGCCCTCGACCGGCCAGAAAAGCCTCAGGTCATCCACAAAGGAATCCAAGATGAAGAGACCCTGAAGCAGGTGGTGGGGGAGATGCTGACTCGGCAAGGGGGCCTTCATCTGGAAACCGACATGCGGGCCATGTGCAACCCAACCCGGCTCCAGGTTATCGCAGCCGCCACCCAAAACCTAATCGCCAAGGCCCAAAGCCTGTGCCCGGCCTGCGGCACTCCCGGCTACTGGCGGATCCGCTCGATCTCTGGACTGCCCTGCGGCCAGTGTGGCGCCCCCACCCCTGTAACCAAGGCGTGGGTATATGGCTGTGCCCGCTGTTCCCATACCCACACCGAGCCTGTGGCAGAGCCTTGGGCGGATCCCGCTCAGTGTGCTTTCTGTAATCCCTAGCCTTGTCTTGAGCCCGACCTCAGGCTCTCCAGAGCCGGCATTGTCATCCCCGCAGAGGAGTTGTAGTCGTTTCAGGTTAGGGTGAGACACCTGGGCTATAGAGAAAAAGCCCTTCGCTGTATGCACTCAACGTTTCAGACGTGGGTGCAGTGTCCTAGTCTGAATCGAAATGACCATAAAGGAAGGTTTGAACCAAAAAAGGGATCCACTGCAGTGGATCCCCTAACCAGCTATGAACCTGCAAAAGAGGTCAACTCATCAGAAGTTGAACACAGCCCGCAGAGCACCTACACCAATGGTTGGGTCGTTGTCCCCAGGTAGAGCACCATTGGGGTTGCTCACAAAGTAGGCCGCCGGGGTAAGGGTGAGGTACTCGTTCACCGGGAAGCTGTAGTAAACATCCACAATGAACGGGCGGGTATCCCAAACTCCTTCATTTTTGGTGGTCACAATTGGCTGGCCAAAAACCACACCCCCTTGAGCACCCTCAATGAACAGATCTGGGAAGGCGAAGCCAAACAGGAATCCGTTAAAATCTTCATCACCCGGATCGATGGTGCCAGCCGGTACCACATTGGGCAAGTTGTAATCCACATTGCCAGCCGTAAACCAGCCAGACAAGGTAATGCGAGGGCTAAGCTCCCAGTTGGCTGCGACTGTAAAGGCGTTTACCCGCGCAGAGACATCGGCCTGCGTTGCCGGTCCGCGGAAAAGGGGTGTACCGCTGGCCAGGAAGGTGGGGCCGTCATTTGCTTGCTGCAGATAGGTACTGGCAAACTGCAGGTAGATCTCCAGGTTTTCATTCGGCAGGAAGCCCAGCTCCACCACGTGGGCACTGTCGCTACCGGTTATACCGCTGTCGCCGAAGCCGTTGCCCAAGGCTTGAGCGTTCCTGGTGCTGTAGGCGTAGGCTAAACGAAACTGGTCGCTCAAACGGTAGCGAAAACCAAATAGGGTTCCGCTGGGCACATCTGCCGTAGATTTGGGAGGATCGGCAAAGTCCGACAGGGCATCAAAGGGCGTGCTGTACTGCAGAACGCTCCCCACTCCCGTACCCGTAATGCCCGTGTAGATAGTAGCAGCGCGGTCGAAAGCAGGGAATTGATAAACCAGCTGGGCCAGGGTGAAAGTGCCACCGCCACCACCGCCAAAGCCAAGGCCGGGATCCCCATCAAAGAACTCAGTCACAGCGTTGCGAGCTTGGAGACGAATGCGCAGGCGATCGCGACCCACAAAAGAGGCATCGAAGTTCAAGCGTACCCGATAGGGAAGAGTCATGTTGGCTTGGTTTTGCTCTGCTACTACCTTCCCATCAACAACTCTGTCTTCCGTGAGAGCGCTGCCTACAACAGCGGCGATGACTTGGGCATTCAACTTGGTAACCGGGTTGAAGACCTTCCCTTTCAAATCAGTAACATCGGCTTCCAGGGCATCCACCCGCCCGCGCAGGGCTGCCAGCTCAGCAGCAAATTCCTCTTGCAAGCGCTGCAGAGTGGCCAAGTCTTCCTTGGAGACTTTGTCGGCCAAACCGGCTGCAATCAACTCATTGATGCGATCCAAGCAGGCGTTCATACCGGCGGCAAACTCAAAGCGAGTCATAGCCCGGTTGCCGCGGAAGGTGCGGTCAGGGTAGCCGGCAATACAACCGTAGCGCTCCACCAAGGATTGCAGGGCTTGGAAGGCCCAGTCGGTGGGCTGCACATCCGAAAGCTCAGAGATGGAGGTGACCGGCCCGGTAGCTTGGGCATAAGCCACTCCAGGGGTCAGGATCGCTGCTGCACCCAGAGTGCCGGCCAGCAGCGTTTTCCAGTAGTTCGCGTGTTTCGCGGGCATGTTTCTCTCCTTGTTCTTTTCCTCACACCTTTTTGGCTGTAGGGATGTCCTCATAGAAGCGACAAACTGCCTACCTCAACAACGAGCCTGGCAATTGGGGACTCTGGGAAGACATAATACAGCCGAAATCCACATCGTCTACCACTTTACACACTTTCTGGGCAAGACTCAATGCGAGACCCAACTGCGGTAGATGATCGAGGCTCGATATCCACTACTCTACCTCAGGGATCCGGCTCTGGCTAGCGGGTGTATCTCAAACTGAGACAGAGCTCTCAAGCTGCAAGCTCCGGTGGGGATGGGCGGTACCGGACTCGAACCAGTGACATCCTGCTTGTAAGGCAGGCGCTCTACCGCTGAGCTAACCGCCCCCGAGGGATCCCAGTCCACCGAGTTTAGCATTCCCAAGGGACTATTTCCCCATACCTAAGCTCTGCGCCTTCTGGTACACCTTGCCCTCGGTCAGGAGGGAGGGGGCGATGCAGATCTCCACCTGCTGCATTTCTCGGAGATTGGCAGCCCCCAGGGTGGCCATGCTAGTGCGCAGAGCACCCCAGAGGTTGTGGGTACCGTCGTCCAGGCGGGCGGGGCCGCGCAAGATTTCTTCCAAGGTGCCGGTGGATCCCACGCGGATGCGGGTGCCGCGGGGCAAGATGGGGCTGGGGGTAGCCATGCCCCAATGAAAGCCGCGACCGGGGGCCTCATAGGCGCGGGCCAAGGGGGATCCGATCATCACTGCGTCCGCTCCACAGGCGATGGCCTTGCAAATATCGCCGCCGGTCACCAATCCCCCATCGGCAATCACAGGGACATAGGTGCCGGTTTCCGCCAAAAACTGCTCCCGTGCAGCGGCACAGTCGGCGATGGCCGTAGCCTGCGGCACTCCCACCCCCAACACGCCTCGGGAGGTACAGGCAGCGCCAGGGCCGATCCCCACCAAGACACCGGCAGCTCCGGCCTGCATCAGCTCCAGAGCAACATCGTAGGTAACACAGTTGCCCACCACAACAGGAATGGGCATCGACCGGCAAAATTGGGCCAGATCCAGCAGTTCCATGCCTTCGGGAACCTTGTGGTGAACGGAAACCACCGTGGCCTGAACGAAAAACAGATCCCCCCCGGCTTCCGCCACCAGGGGGCCGTATTGGGCGGCGTGGGCGGGCACACTGCTGGCTGCTGCAATGGCGCCACCGGCCTTGATTTGGCGGATGCGCTCTTGAATTAGATCCGGCTTTACAGGTTCGCTGTAGAGGCGCTGCATTAGGGGCACAAACTCGTCTTTGCCCACCGACGCAATCTGATCCAACACCTCATCGGGATCGGCGTAGCGGGTTTGGATCCCATCCAGGTTCAACACCCCGAAAGCTCCCAGCTCCGAGAGCAAAATGGCCATTCGCACATCCACCACGCCATCCATGGCGCTGGCGATGATGGGGATTTGCCGTTGGATCCCTCCCAGGGTGAAGTGGGTATCCACCAGGCTGGGATCCAGCGTTCGTCTGCCTGGGGCCAGCGCGATCTCATCCAGCCCGTAAGCGCGTCTTGCCTGCCGATTGCGGCCCAGTTGCACGTCCATTTTTCCCCTGTTCTGCGGATCCCTTGTTTTTATCATGCCGCCAAGGAGGGATCCAAGGCTAGCGAGAGTTTTGTTCTTCTGGTTGGGATTTCCACCTGCGATCCCGGAGCGGGTCTCAATCAGCCTCAGAGGTTCGAGGGGGCAAGGGCGTGAAAATGTGCCCTTCTTGCAGGTTGCCGAAACTGCGGCAGCGCTCGGATCCCCAGCGGAACCCGTAGAGGGCGATGTAAGCACACATCAAGGCATCCACTTGATCTTCGTAGTTTTTGAGTCGACGGCCCTTGAGGGATCCCACCTCCACTTGGAGCAACGCTTCGTGGCCCCCGAGAGCTGGGTCAGCGGCGGCTAGAGAGTGCAGATGATGCTGGTAAAGCCGCCAGGCTTGTTGCCGTTCTGGCCAGGTGCGTCGGGGGCGAGCCTTGTATTTCAGGGTGCGGCTGAGGCCGAAGAGACTGACCAAGGCGCTGTGGGGGAAGACCTCGGTCACTTGGCGGGTAAGCTTTCCTCGCTCGATGTTGGCCTGCTCCCCAAAACCATAGCGCGAGAGAGCCTGCACCAGGGCTTCTCCTCTGACTTGGCCGTTCTTTGCCAGTAACCGGCGGTTGGCCGGGTGGGCCCCGGCTGCATAGGCGCGAAACACCCGGTTCAGTTCGGCCTCGGCCCGCCGTTGTCCTGTGAGGTTGGGAACCCGCAAGGGCGCATCCACCGCCACCAAGCAGGGATCTTCGCCCGCCTGAGCTTGAATATAGTCCAGGATCTCCTCATCCGTTTGGAGAATGCGGCTATCGACCAGATGGCCTGTCAAGTTCTGCCTGCCGGGATCCCCGAGCTGGACTCGCAGCGTGGCCAGACCGGAAGGGTTGCGGGTTGACCAGGCCAGATCCAGGCCAATGCAAATCAACTGAGCCACACCGCCTTCCCCTTTTCCTCAAGTTCGACAGATCAAAGCCATTTCCAAGAGCCAGTTTGAGGCAGTTCCCGATTGCATGGCTCCGGCGCCCTCACCCCCAGCCCCTCTCCCAAAGGTAGAGGGGGATCAACGTCACAGACAGTTGCGCTGCTGTTGCATGGGTATTGGGAATGATCCCGCCAGCTCGCCTGTCTTGATAAAAAATCAAAATCCATAAAAAAGGGATCCCACCAGGGGATCCCGAAAGATTCATCCAAGATGCCTGGCCAGGAAGCGAAGTGCCCATGGGCTCTTCGGTGAGCCTCAGGGATCCACCTCGCTGTGGCGGTCAACGGATTAGTAGTCGTAGTCACTCATGCCGCTGCCGCTGCTTGCCGGCGTGTTGGTCTTGGGCTCCGGCTTGTCCACCACGATTGCTTCGGTGGTCAGCACCATCCCCGCAATGGAAGCGGCGTTTTGCAGGGCAGAACGGGTAACCTTGGCCGGGTCTACAATGCCCGCCTCGAACATATCCACGAAGGCGTCGTTCTGGGCATCGTAGCCGGTGTTGAAGGGCTTGTCTTTCACCCGCTCCAGCACAATGGAGCCGTTTTGGCCGGCGTTCTCAGCAATGCGGCGCAGCGGAGCGCCCAGAGCGCGGGCGACCAGGTTGGCCCCCACCAGTTCATCGCCGGACAGGTTGGCTTGCGCCCACTCGGTTACCACTGGGATCAGGTGTGCCAAGGTGGTGCCGCCGCCGGGAACGATCCCTTCTTCTACCGCCGCTTTGGTGGCGTTAATGGCATCTTCCAGGCGCAACTTGCGGTCTTTCATCTCGGTTTCAGTGGCCGCGCCCACTTTGATCACCGCCACGCCGCCGGAGAGCTTGGCCAGGCGCTCTTGCAGTTTTTCTTTGTCGTAGGTGGAGTCGGTTTCCTCAATTTGACGGCGAATTTGCTCGCAACGAGCTTTCACGGCCGCTTCGTTGCCTTCCGCCACGATGGTGGTATTGTCTTTGGTTACCGTGACGCGACGGGCAGTGCCGAAGGAATCGAGGCGAGCGTTCTCCAGCTTCAGGCCGCGCTCTTCGCTGATCACCTCACCACCGGTCAGGATGGCAATGTCTTCCAACATAGCCTTGCGGCGATCCCCAAAGCCAGGGGCTTTTACCGCTACCACGCTCAGCACACCCCGCAGCTTGTTCACCACCAGGGTAGCCAGCGCTTCTTTCTCAATGTCTTCGGCGATGATCAGCAGAGGACGACCGGCGCGGGCCACCTGCTCCAGAACCGGTACCAGGTCTTGCACCAGGGTGATCTTCTTATCGGTGATGAGGATGTAGGGGTTTTCCAGAACCGCTTCCATCCGCTCGGTATCGGTGACGAAGTAAGGGGAGATGTAGCCCTTGTCGAAGCGCATCCCTTCCGTCACTTCCAGCTCGGTGGTCATGGACTTGCCTTCTTCCAGGGAGATCACCCCTTCGCGGCCCACCTTGTCCATGGCCTCGGCAATCATACGGCCCACTTCTTCATCGTTACCGGCGGAAATGGCCGCCACCTGGGCAATGGCTTTGGAATCTTCGACCGGGCGGGCATGCTCGGCGATCTTGTCTACCAAGAACTTCACCGCCTTGTCGATCCCCCGCTTTAGGGCAATCGGGTTGGCGCCGGCAGCCACGTTTTTCAGACCTTCTTTCACCATGGCGTGAGCCAAGACCGTGGCCGTGGTGGTCCCATCCCCAGCCGTGTCATTGGTCTTGGAAGCCGCCTGCCGGATCAAGGAAACGCCTGTGTTCTCAATGTGGTCTTCCAGCTCGATTTCTTTGGCAATGGTTACCCCGTCGTTGATGATTTGGGGGGCGCCAAACTTCTTCTCCAGCACGACGTTGCGCCCTTTGGGACCCAGGGTAACGGCTACGGCTTCTGCCAAAATATCCATGCCGTGCTCTAGAGCGCGGCGGGCTTCTTCACTGAAGATGATTGATTTGGCCATAGTCAACCTCTCCGATGCAAATGCAGGTAAGGGTGAAACAGAGTCTCAAGGATTCAATCGTTCGTTGAACTGCTGCTGAATCACTGACCATTACTGAACAATGGCGAGAATGTCCCGCTCGGCCAACAGCACATATTCATCGCTGCCCAGCTTGACTTCGGTTCCGGCATACTTGGAGTAGAGCACTTTGTCGCCGGCTTTCAGTTCCATCGGGATCAGCTTGCCCTCGTCGTTGCGCTTGCCAGGGCCAACAGCAACCACTTCCCCCACCTGGGGCTTTTCCTTGGCAGTGTCCGGCAAGAAGATCCCACCTGCGGTTTTCTCGTCCTGCTGAGCGATTTTGACCAGCACGCGGTCGCCCAGCGGCTTCAGGGTAGAGACGTTAAGAGCTACTGCAGCCATGACGAATGTCCTCCGTGATCCTAAAGCACGAAGCTGAAGTTTTCATTTCCATTAGTTCCACTTCCCCGAAGGGAAGCGACTTAGCACTCTCGACTTACGAGTGCTAGTTTATCAGCCAACTTTCTGGCCTGACAATAGCCTTTGTCAGCGGGATCCCGCTTTTGGCAGGTGCGGTCGGGGTGCGGATCCCCCTACTTTGGGGTCTGCTGTGGGATCATGACCTGAGTTGGGCTTGGTTGAGAAGGTGTGGATCCCGTTTTTTCAGGTGGATGCATTTACGGCGGTGCCTTTCGGCGGCAATCCGGCAGCGGTGTGTCTGCTGCCCCAGGAGTTGCCAGAGGCGCTGATGCAAGCCATTGCGGCGGAGAACAATGTATCGGAGACGGCTTTTTTACTTCCCCAGGGATCCCAGGGCGAGGTTCCCCACTATGGTCTGCGCTGGTTTACGCCGACGACGGAGGTGGATCTCTGTGGCCACGCCACCTTGGCTGGTGCCCATGTTCTGTTCACCGAGGTGCATCCCCAGGCGGAGAGGGTAGCCTTTTCCACCCGCAGTGGCCTGTTGCAGGTGCGGCGGCAAGGGGATCGCTTGGCCATGGATTTTCCTGCTCAAACTCCGGAACCTTGGCCAGAAGCCAAGGAGCAGGTGGCAGCGGCTTTAGGGATCCCACCTGTGGAGCTGTACCGCGGGGGTATGGGGGTGGCGGTGCTGGCTTCGGCGGGACAGGTGCAGCAGGTGCAACCGGATCTGGCCCAGGTTCAAGCACTCCCCGTTCCGGGGTTGATCGTCACAGCCTCTGGGGCGGATCTAGAGGATGGGCCGGATTTCGTCTGCCGCGTTTTCGCTCCTCGGCTGGGGATCCCGGAGGATCCGGTGACGGGATCCGCCCAGTGTCTTTTGATGCCCTATTGGGCCAAACGCCTGGGCCGACTTGATTTGAAGGCTCACCAGCTCTCGGCCCGCGGGGGCGAGCTGTGGTGCCGAGATCGAGGCTCACGGGTGGAGATTGCTGGGCAAGCAGTGCTGGTGATCAGAGGAGAGCTGAGGCTGCCTTAGAACCCTACCGAACAAAAAACACCCCGGATATGCTTCCGAGGTGCAGGCCAGGAAAGAGCTTGAGCTAGCCAAGGATTTCGGCGGCTTGAATGAGCTCCACCTGCTTTTTCTTGAGCACCAATAAGAGCTGGGCAATCGTAACGGCTGCCAGGAAAGCCACCAGCCATTTCACCCGCTCCGGGCTTTGCAGCACCAGATCCCGCTCCACCTGGCCAAAGCCGCCCACATTGGGATTGTTGGTGACGGGATCCCCTTCTTTGACGCTGTCGCCAACGGCAACCACCAGTTCCGGCCCAGGCGGCACCACCAGGTTTTGGATCCCGCTTTCGGTCTCGAAGCTGAGAACTCTCGTGCCCGGCAGCTCGTATTCCGGGGGCACCAGGCTGGCCAATTCAGCCGGCAGATCGCTGATATCGGAGTTGAGGGTGGCGATGTTGACTAGACGCCCGGTGGCCGGAGCGCGGAAAACGTTGTTGTTGCTGAGGCTGCCGTCGGGGTTGAGCTGACCGCGACCCCGGTTGGCCCCAATGTAAACGCGATACTTCATGAAGGCCACCGAGGGATCCTCTTTCGGGTCAGGGGCCACCACTGGAAAGACGATTTCTTGATGCTGCTCGCCCGGCAAAGGCCCGACCAGGAGGATGTTGGGCTTCGCGTCGCTGTAGGGGGTGATGTAGGTCTCGGCAGTTTCTTGCCGTTGTTCCTCGGTCATCTCGGCTTCGGTGGCTAAACGGAAGCCCTCCGGCAAGACCACCACCGCGCCCACATTCAACCCACCCTTGCTGCCGTCTGCCAGCACCTGCTGCTTGCTCAGGTCATAAGGGATCCCAACTTTGATGGTGAACACCTGGCCGGGGGTGACGGCCTGGGGCACCTCGGCGCGAGTGGGCATGGCGTTCAGGTGGCAGTTGGCACAGACAATTTTTCCAGTCGCCTCGCGGGGGTTGTCGTAGGCCATCTGGGCGTAATAGGGGTAGGCTGCCGCCGGACGTGCCCCCATCCCCAGCAACAGCAGCAGCCCACAGAAGGCCAAGCAGATTCGCTTCATAACTCTCAGCTCAGAATGAATTTCCATCACAGGTTTAGGACACAGTCTTGGAACAGCCATCTCGACAATTTGCCCCAAATCGTTCGGCAAAAGCCGGCACAGCCAGCGGGATCCCTTGCCCTTTAGGTTTCCCGGAAATCGGGGCCTTGCCAAGGGCTGAAGCGGACGTTGTCGCCATCCACAGTGGCGCTCACCAGCTCCAGCGAGCGGGGAGCCGGTCCCCGGATCACCTTGCCATTGGCCGCATACTGGGATCCGTGGCAAGGGCACTTAAACAAGTTTTCCCCCACATTCCAGGGCACCACGCAACCGAGGTGGGTACAAACCGCGTTGAGGCCATAGTTGGCCACCGCCCCGTTGTCGATCACGATGTAGGTGGGATCCCCTTTCAAACCTTGGGCCAGCACCCGGTCCGTGGCAGCATGGGTGGCCAACAGTTCACTGACGCTGATGGGCTTGCCGAGGGCGTCCTGAGCGATGACGCCTTCCCCCCCTCCACCGGCAGAGGGCGGAATAAAGTACTTCACCACCGGGTAGAGGGCGCCCACCACCACGACTCCCACAGAGCCGCTGAGCAGGGCATTGAGAAGAACCCGCCGGCTCATGGGGGGCGCTTCAAAGTTGCTAACCGCTTCCGTCATAATGGCAAATGCAGACCTGAGAAGTTTTAACGTTCGTTGACAAGCGACATCATCCTAACCGACCCCTCTGGCCAATATCGTTAAGAAATGCAACGCTGTAAGAGGCCGTGGCCTTCCTTCCCAAGGTGAGCGGTCCACCCAGCGCGATTGGAGCCAGATCCAAGCCAGCCTCAGACAAGTCTGATGAAGGGATCCGACTTTCAAGCTTTGTTGCGCGAGAAGTGGGGCTGTTCCTACGACGTACAGTTGCGCCGTATCCAGCAGAAGGTGGTGCTGCTGGTGATGTGGCGCTACCTGGAGCAGCCCTCCTTCCCCTTGAGCGAGGCCGAGTATTTGGCCCACTTGGAGAACGTGCTGGCCCATTTGCAGGCTTGGGGGGTGTGGGAAGCGGTGCGTCGGGAAATCGAAGCCACCCGTCAGAGACCCCGTATGGGCAAAGCGGTGGCCATTCCTCTGGATTTGCAGAAGGTGGGGGAGCGAGTCTCCGAGTGGTTGTTGTGAGTTCTCCTGGGGAGAAAGAAGTCCAAGCAAACCTAAGCGCCGGATTCGCCGGCTGGCAAAGAAACTCGAATCTGTCTCGGCCTAAACGGTAGACCGGGAGTTTGCCCAACGGCCATGACCTCTCTAGAGGGGACGCTGCTGGCGCACTTGTTCGGTTTCCGGGTACTCCTGCTGAGCTTCGGATTCCAAAAGTTGGCGGAATGCCGGCTCGTCCAGACGGTAGTCCCGCTGCTCGATCAAATCCCGGTCGGTTGAGTAAATGGTGTCCGACTCTTGCACAACTTCTTGACGGCGGAAGCGGCGGGCAAAGTTGAGTTTGCGCAGCAGCGCCTCTGTGGGATGCTGCAGATGCTCTCGCCAAAGCTGCCGGACACGATTGCGACGCTCCACTCCCTGGTTACGGATTTGCAAGGTCAACCAGCGAACGGCGGGCACCGCCAAAAACAGCGTGCCGTAGAGAAACAGAAACCCAATCAACGGGTAGATGAAGGCCAAAAAAGCATTGCTGCCGGCTGCCGCTGCCACCTCCTCCCGTGCCCCATAGAGAATGGCAGCCAGAAAGAAATTGAGAACTCCCAAGCCTCCTGCCAGGGTCAGTTGACCAGGCGTGGCCCGGCTGAACACCCAAGGTTTCTCCTGCAACACTTCGGGGATCCCCTTGGGCTTGCGCTCTGAGGCGGCCACCTGCAGTTCCGGAAAGCGGTAGACAATGTCCCCGTCCTCGCTGACCTCCGGCTGGCCGTCGAACTTGAGCAAAATGGGCAGCATGTAATCTTCGTATTCCAAGGCCGGGGATCCCGGCTCCACATCCAGGTAGGGCAACACCTGTTCCGCTGCGATCACCCCCCCATTGGCACGAATCAGTTGGCCAATGAGGGCATAGCGCTCCTCCTCCAGGTTGGCATTGGGATCCCCGTCCCCAAAGAGGAAGCTGTACACCGCTTCCAGGAAGTTCAGCTCGGATTTTTGCGGCTGGCGGGGGCGCGTCCGACCGGAGTAGCTCCCATAGTAGGGATAGGGATAGGGATCCCAGAAGGGGTTGCCGATCCAAAGATTGGGGAAGTAATAAAACCCTATCCCCCGCGACCGGCTGCGATTGTCCTGCTCGCGGCTACTGGCCATCTGCAAGGCAATCAACGCCAGGACGATCAAGACAATTGACACCACCAGCAGAATGCCAAAGGAGATGCGCAACCCATAGAGGAAGCCCCCCCACAGTTTGCGCCGCAGGGCCGCCAGCTGATCCTGCTGCTCCTTGCGCTTGAGAATGCTGCGAAAATCCGGCGGGAAAACATAGGTAATCTCCCCCTGCCGGGAAACCTGGAGATGCCCCTCCGCCTTTTGGGCCAAATTCAGCAGCTCTTGTTTGGCCTCGTGTAGAGCCAAGCCCGTGCTGGATGCAATATCTCCCAAGGTGACCCGCAGGCCCAACTGTTCCACTGCATCCATCACCAATGTTTGGGTAGCCACTTTAAACCTCCGCTTTCCGCCCCCATTGTCGAGGAGCCTGTCGGGATCCCTAGGACGCAGATCCGCTCCCCTGAGCTAGACCTAGCGTCTCCTCTATTCCCAGTATCTCCCCTTAACCCCGCAGCGACGAGAATCGTTGTAGATCTCACTTCCAGAACGGTTGTACCCGCCTCTAGGGCAGCCAAGCCATCACGGCCAGCAGGGTCGAGAGGATCCCGATCAACACCCAGATGAGGGGCTTAGTGTCCAACGGGGGATCCGCTGCCCGGCGGCTGAGGGGATCCCCAGAAGGAGCGCCAGATCTTGGGGAAGGGCCTTTGCGTTGAGAGCGCCCATAGGCCAAGCGGTATTCCGGGGGATCAGCTTCCTCCAGCCGGCTGAGATCGGGAATTTCGCTCAACCACTCCGCTGGACGCCGCAGACGAGGGGCTTGCCAGATGCCCAAGACATAGCGAGCCTGCTGGGCGACTTCTGGATCTGGGTTGCGCAGCAAGGTTTGGGCCAACAGGATGGCCTCCTGCGTTTCGCCAAGGGCCTCTTGGGCCAGGGCCTGCCAGAGCCGTAGCTTACCCGACTGCGGATAGCGGCTTTGGGCCTGCTTAACCTCCTCTAGCGCCTGCCGGTATTGTCCTCGCTCGAACCTCAACTGGATCAGAGCCAAGTGCTGAGACAATCTCAAGTCTTCGGGAAGCGTCATGCTCAGGATCCGCAGGCTAGGTCAGCTTCTGTTCTACCCCAAACCCCACCAGCAACAGCTCCTGCAAAGGCCGACCCTGAGGGGGACGTTGGTAGGTAAGGATCTGCCGCAGGCGCAGGCGCGGATTCAGTAGAGTGATGGTATCTACAGCAACCACACGAGTGTAGGTGGTGGTCATCACCAGTTGCAGGGATCCGGGATCAAACCGGAAAGCCGCCACCATCGGGCGATCTTCCTCGTAGGCCCGATCCCGCAGGTAGTCTCCCTGCAGCCCCAGGGGGGTTTCCTGCCGAGGGACGAACAGCATGTTCAGCTCTTGCCCGGCCTCCTCCCCCGTTTCGGAAACGGTCTCAAAAGCCAAGTGAAAGCCCAAAAAACCATCCACGTTGTGGTTGGGGTAGTTGTTGTCGGTGAGCACCTTGTGCTTGAGCTCAGGGGTGAGAGTGCGAATGGTGAACTCGGTGCGGGAGCGCTCCACCTCGCCACGGTCTAGGTAATGGTAGGTGCGCTCTGTGCGCCAAGCCCCAATGCAGCAGTTGAAAAAGTGGTGAAATTGCTGGATAGCGTTCATGCGGGCGGGAGCGGACAGAGTCAGAAACCGGCGCTGGAGCCGAGAAGTGGCCCAGAAAACCCTGCCTCTGATCCTAAAACGAATTGAAAACAAACAGGAATCCAAATCCTAATGCCAACGATTGAGATCTGGGTCTGGAGCGGGATCTCCTCCCTCACCCGCTTTTGGCCACCGGGATCCCTTGGGTCTGCCCCAACAACTCCAAGGCTCGCTGCAGCTGGATGTCCTCCGGCCCGGCCAAGGTTTCTGCCGTCAGGGGAATGGATCCCTCCGCCACCACCACATCGGGCTGGATCCCCTGGCGATGGATGTCGTGGCCGCTGGGGGTAAGGTACTTGGCCGTGGTCACCGCTAGCCCCGAGCCATCCGCCAGCTCCAGCAGGGATTGAATCAGACCCTTGCCAAAGGTGCGCGTTCCCACCAGTTGAGCTCGCCCACTATCCTGAAGTGCCCCGGCCAACACTTCACTGGCACTGGCGCTGCCCTGATTTACCAAGACCACCAGCGGCGCCTCTGTGAGCACCTCGCCGGTGGCGGGAATGCTGTCTTGAATGCCGTGGCGATCCGTCACCAGCACAATGTCACCCTTGGGGATCCAGAAGCGGGCGATCTCAATGGCCGCCTGCAAGAGTCCCCCCGGATTGTTGCGCAAATCGAGAATGTAGCCCCGCACCCCTTGAGCTTCTGCGGCCCGAATGGCTTGGCGGACTTGAGCGGCAGCATTGCCGTTGAACTGGCTGAGGCGAATGTAGGCCACCGATCCCTGAGGCAGCTCAAAAAAACGGGTGCGCACGGGGTTGATGGTGATCGATTGGCGTACCAGCTCCACCTCCCAAATGCGATCCTGCCGCCTCAGCTTCAAAGTAACCGGCGTGCCGCTGCGCCCCCGCATCCGCTCGGCCACTTCGTCCAGGCTCAGCCCCGCCACCGGCACCCGATCCACCGCCAAAATCTCATCCTGGGGTTGGATCCCGGCCTGCTCGGCAGGAGTGCCTTCCATGGGGGCAATCACCCGCACAGCGCCTTGCTCGTCGATAGCAATCTGCAAGCCGACACCACTCAGCTCGCCGGCTGTAGAGGTCTGCAGGCTGAGGTAGTGCTCTTTATCCAGAAAGCGAGTAAAGGGATCCCCCAGAGTGGCCAACATCTCCTCAATGGCCTGGTAAGTCTGCTTGCGCTCCTTTAAGGGCCGGGAGAGAAACCGTTGCCGCACCTGCCACCAGTTTTGCCCGTTAAACCCCGGATCCACATAGGCCCGATCCACATAGGCCCAAGCCTGCGCCAGCAGTTGCTGCTCTTCTCCCCAGCGGCTGGCCTGCCCTGGACAGGCGCCAATGCCCAAACTCGCCCAGAGCAAACACCCAAGCAAGACAATGCGGATCCCCCACCCTCTCCAGCGGATCCCTGTGTATCTCGGCTTCTGCACAACCATCGATCCCAAAAAAACATTAAGAAACATGAACAAAACGCAATATCGAAAACTTGCCTGGCCTCCTGGGATCGAGATCTTCGTCCCCAAGCTGAGCCCGACGCCAGGATGGTGTTAAAAGATTGTGTTACATTGCTGAGTGGAGTGGGCTTGCCCCGCCCTCGAGATCCAATTTCAAGAATTGCAGGCATTATGAGCAAAGTTTACGACTGGTTGGACGAGCGGCTGGAGATTACGCCTTTCGTCGACGACGCAACGGGAAAATTCATTCCGCCTCACGTTAACATCTTCTACTGCCTCGGCGGGGTGACGCTGGTGTGCTTCTTAATTCAGTTTGCCACTGGCTTCGCCATGACGTTTTACTATCGTCCGACGGTGGCTGAGGCCTTTGAATCGGTGAACTACATCATGACCCAGGTGAACTTCGGCTGGCTGTTGCGCTCCATCCACCGTTGGAGCGCCTCCATGATGGTGCTGATGATGATCCTACACACCTTCCGGGTCTATCTGACAGGGGGATTCAAGAAGCCCCGTGAGCTGACCTGGGTAACCGGCGTGATCTTGGCGGTGCTGACCGTCTCCTTTGGCGTTACCGGCTACTCCCTGCCCTGGGATCAGGTGGGCTACTGGGCGGTCAAGATCGTCTCAGGTGTGCCCAGTGCCATTCCGGTGGTGGGCGACTTGTTGGTGCAACTGATCCGGGGCGGCGAAGCGGTGGGTCAAGCTACCCTGACTCGCTTCTACAGCTTGCACACTTTCGTGCTACCCTGGCTGACCGCAGTCTTTATGACCATGCACTTTTTGATGATCCGCCGCCAAGGCATTTCTGGGCCTTTGTGAGCAAGGTTTGACTCCCAGACGCCTTTGACTTTCCTGGTAACTGGGATCTTTACCTGCCACTTTTTCAGAACTTTTGTCCCTAGATAAGGAGAACTCTCATGGCTGTCTCAAAACAGGTGATAGCGACCGAGGCCATTACCCGCAAGGTTGATCTAGACAACCCCAAAGTTGTAGCCAAGCTGAAGAAAAACATGGGCCACATGACCTATGGTGAGCCCGCTTGGCCCAACGATTTGCTCTTTATGTTTCCGGTGGTGATCTTGGGCACTATTGGAGTGATCGTTGGCCTGTCAGTCATGGATCCTGCAGGCGTGGGTGAGCCGGCGGATCCCTTTGCTACGCCTCTGGAAATTCTGCCGGAATGGTATCTCTACCCCGCCTTCCACATCCTGCGGATTGCTCCCAATAAGCTGTTGGGAATTGCTCTGATGTCTGCCATTCCTGTCGGTCTTTTGTTTGTGCCCTTCATCGAAAACGTCAACAAGTTCCAAAACCCCTTGCGCCGCCCAGTGGCGACAACGGTGTTCCTGATCGGCACCTTGGTCACCCTCTACCTGGGCATAGGTGCCACCTTGCCCTTGGATAAGTGGGTCACCTTGGGCTTGTTCTAAAAGAACATCTGGGACTCCCGCTTGATGGGTTGATCGTCATCATCACCATCAGAATCACCATCAGAGTGCAGCAGGTTGGTGGCCAGGCTGCACTTTGTTATTTGGAGAGCTTTTTAGAGGAGTTGTCTGCAAACCTGTGTGCCAAGGGATGGGCAAGTCCGCCGAAATGGTAGTATCTCTACGCCCTCATCTTCAGCTTGACCGCTCATGAGCACTTCTTCTTCAACTGCTCGAACCTATCGGATCACAGCCCTTGCCGGAGATGGCATCGGCCCCGAAATCATGCGGGTGGGACGAGCCGTTTTGGATGCAGTTGCCCGGCAGATGGGATTTGCTCTCCAGTGGCAAGAGGGCCTAATCGGCGGGGCTGCCTACGACCAGACCGGGGATCCCTTGCCGGCAGAAACCCTGAAAATGGCTCAAGAGAGCGATGCCGTTTATCTGGCTGCTGTCGGCGACTTCAAGTATGACGCTCTGCCTCCTGAGAAACGCCCGGAGCGGGCCTTGTTGGGCTTGAGGGCGGGGCTGGGGCTGTTTGCCAACTTGCGCCCGGTAAAAGTCTTCCCTCAACTGGTGGGGGCTTCCTCCCTGAAGCCAGAGGTGATCTCGGGGATCGACCTGGTGGTAGTGCGGGAGCTGACGGGGGGCATTTACTTCGGCCAACCTAAGGGAATCTTCACGGATGCCCAGGGATCCCGGCGCGGCGTGAACACCATGGTCTATAGCGAAGCTGAGGTGGATCGGATTGCCCGAGTTGCCTTTGAGCTGGCCCGCAAACGCCGGCGCAAGCTCTGCTCGGTGGACAAAGCCAACGTTCTCGAGGTGTCGCAACTGTGGCGGGAGCGGGTCAATGTCATTGCGGCTGAGTACCCGGAGGTGGAACTTTCCCACCTGTACATTGACAATGCCGCCATGCAGTTGGTGGGCTGGCCCAAGCAGTTCGACGTCATCCTCACGGGCAATCTCTTCGGCGATATCCTCTCCGATGAAGCGGCCATGCTGACCGGCTCTATTGGTATGCTGCCCTCTGCCTCTCTGGGATCCTCTGGCCCCGGCCTATACGAGCCGGTACATGGGTCGGCTCCCGACATTGCCGGACAAGACAAAGCCAACCCCATTGCCCAGGTGCTCTCCGGCGCCCTGATGCTCCGCTACTCCCTGGATCAGCCGCAAGCTGCCGACCGCATCGAACAGGCGGTAGAAGCCGTTTTGGCGCAAGGGTACCGCACCCCAGACCTCTACTCTGAGGGAATGACTTTAGTGGGTTGCCAGGAAATGGGAGAAAAGTTGGTGGCAGCCCTGTCCCAGCAGCAGGCGCAATAGCCTTTTTCGGGGCCACAGGCTACAGCCAAGGCAGACGTGCGGCGATTTCCAAGCAATTTCCAATTGTGGGGATCCTTGGAGCATGACTCTAGTCAATAATAAGCTCAACTATACTGAAAATAATGTATAATATGTTCAATACGGATTACTACCAGTTGATCTTTCTGTTTACTTTCGAGTCTGCCAACATGGTAGCCAAAGCAAAGCAGAAAATTGGTAGTAAGACGACACGGAAACTGCGCTTTGGGTATTCTACTCAAAGCTTTGCGGGATACCGCCATTCTGTTTGGACTCCGTCCCGCTAACGCGAATGGAAACAAACAGAATGCTATCGCTGCATAGTTGAACAGTGATGTTCAGCAGTGTTCAGCGTAAATGTATCAGCTACGCCCAACCGGCTTCAGGGAGAAGGTCGACCTCCTCGGTGGTTCTAATGGCCTCTTCCGGTCGAGGTGTGGCTTCTTGGCAGCGCTCCATGGCTTGAAGAAGCAGGGCTTCCCCTTCCTGCACCGTCTCAATGCGACAGAGGAGAGCACGGAATTGAGAGGCTCCGGCAAAGTCTTTGATGTACCAAGTCATGTGCTTGCGGGCCTGACGGATGCCACGTTCTCCCTTGTACTCCCAGAGACCGCGCAGATGCTCTAAGGCCATTTGAATCCGCTCCAGGGGAGTGGGGGCCGGTCTTTCTTGACCGGTTTTCAGGAAGTGATCGATTTCCCCCACCAGAAAGGGATAGCCCATGGTGCCGCGGGAGCACATCACCCCATCGGCTCCGGTTTCCTCCAAACACTTCACCGCTGCGGCTGTCGAGAAAATATCTCCATTGGCGATGACGGGAATGCGCAGGTGCTGTTTGACGCGGCGGATCCAGTCCCAGCGGGCTTTGCCGTTGAAGCCTTGGGCGCGTGTCCGGGCATGCAAGGTGAGCAGTTGCGCCCCTGCCTCCTGCAGACGGTGGGCAAAATCCAAAATGTTGATCTCCTGATCCGACCAGCCCAGGCGCGTTTTCACGGTTACGGGCACCTCCACCGCTTTGGCCACCGCCTCCACAATTCGCGCTGCCGTGTCGGGATCGCGGAGCAGAGAAGAGCCACCGCCGTTTTTGGTAATCTTGTTCACCGGGCAGCCCATGTTGATGTCCACCAAGGTCGCCCCTTCGTCCACAGCCATGCGGGCTGCTTCCGCCAGAAAGTCAGGCCGACAATCAAACAGTTGGATGCCGATGGGCTGCTCTCCCTCGCCGACCTCCATGATGCGGGGCAACTGGCGGGCATAGTGCAAGCCGGTCGCACTGACCATTTCCGTGTAGACCAAGCTGTGGGGGGCAAAACGGCGCACCAGCCCTCGAAAGACCTGGTCGGTTACCCCTGACAGTGGCGCCTGAAAGACGCGACTCAAAACCTTCACCCCACCGATATCGAGGGGCTGGGACAAGCGGGCTTGGAGTTCCGGCGAAAGCTGCAGGCCCATCGGGATCCGGAGAAAGCTATCCCTCTTTGTTGACAAAGTAAAGAAGACCCATGATGCGCGCTCGTTTGATCGCGGCGGTGAGCTCCCGCTGTTGTTTGGCAGTCAGGCCGGTGATGCGGCGGGGCAAGATCTTGCCTCGCTCGGTAACAAATTTCTTGAGCAGCTCCACATCGGTGTACCTAATGGGCTCTCCCGGCTTAATGGGAGACAGGCGGCGGCGAGCGTAAACCATAGGTCAGGAGAACGGCGAAACGACTTGAACTACTTAATCTCTTTGTGGACGGTGTGGCGGTTGCAGTGGGGGCAGAATTTCTTCAGCTCTAAGCGGGCTGTTGTGTTGCGGCGGTTTTTGGTGGTGGTGTAGCGGTTCACACCTGGAGAACGTTTGTTGACGTTGGTGCGGCACTCGGTGCACTCCAGAGTAATGATGATGCGGGCACCCTTTGCTTTGGCCATGACGGATCCCAAGACGAAGGTAAACGGCAATGAGGAAACTGCAATCCCAGATCCTGAGGCTGGAGATGGGGGTTTACCTCGATAAGCGCGATCACCAATTATCCAACTTTTCCTTGACGGAATCAACCCAAGTTTTCACTTGCTTGCCCGTTTGTTGCCGTAGGCTACGGGCGTTGCGATCCACATCTTTGCTCAGGCGCTGCAACTGCTTGGACAGATCCCGCACGGTGTCATTGCGCTGGGCTTGGCGCAGCAGGTCGCGAGCAGCCGATTTGACGTCGTCAGCAGCGTCCCCCTCTAGGATGTCCTGCAAAAACCGCAAGACTTTTTCATCCAGGTGATAGCCCCGCTCCGCTTCCACGACCAGGGTGCGTCCGGCGCGGTCGTGAATGGTTTGGCGTTTTTCCTTGTCGAAGACAGCAAACAGCCCATCCGCAGCCAGAGGCACCAGCAGGGCCTCCGTGAGCACAAAGAGGGAGAGCACTCCCTCTCGAGCCAGAGAGCGAACCAGGTGCGGCGAGGCTTCGGTTTCGGGATCCAGGGTTTTGATGTTCAGCAGCCATTTGCCGAGGCTTTGGCCCTCAGGACGGGATTGGAAATAGCCGCGGTTCACCAGCCAGGTGGCGAAGAAGGCGAGATAGCCGGTCATGTCCACGGCGCCTGCATTGGCCCCTACCAGAGCAGCCAAGCCTTGGGCTAGGTAGGAGATCCCCAGCCCCAGCCCAAAGTCGAGGGCAAAAGCCCCAATTCGTTTGCTCCAGGGAGCCAATTTTGGCAGGGGTTCTCCCTCAGCAGCCGTTTGCGGGGCTGGCCGCTCGGCTTGAACCGGGGGCAGAGAAGTGGCAGGGGGCAAAGCGCTGAAGGTTCGCCACTCGCCAGCACTTTGATCCAGTTGTTCGGTTTTGGGCCGCTCTGGAAATGGGGGACGTTCGGGGTAAGGTCTGGGATCCGTCATTGCCGGTTGAGACAGTCAGTTCTACCATTCTAGCGAGGCAAGCCCACACCCACCGGCAGAGGGGACGGGCTGCGACGGGGGATCTCGTAGGTCAGCCGATCGCGGGCCAGCAGGGTATTGGGAAAAATGGCCTGAGCTTCTGCCAGTAGGTCTTCCAAGGTAATGGGGGCCTCTGGGGTGTAGCGGGGGCTGAAGTGGGTGAGGATCAAAGCTTGGGCCTTGGCTTCGGCGGCCACTTGGGCGGCCATGGCGGCGGTGGAATGCTTGGAGCGGCGGGCCAGCTCCAAGTCAGCCTGAGCGTAGGTAGCCTCGTGGATGACCAGATCCGCAGCCCGGGAGAGATCGACGGCGTTGCGGCAGAAAATGGTGTCGGTGCAGTAGGAGAATTTGCGGCCCGGAATGGGATCCCCGACATAATCCCGTCCGTGAAAGCAGCGGCCCTGCCAGGTGATGGATTGGCCGGCCTTGAGCTGCCCATACAGAGGGCCAAAGGGGATCCCGTCGGCCTGGGCTTTGGCCACATTAAAGCTGCCTGGCCGATCCTGTTCCACCACGCGGTAGCCGAAGGCGGGCACCCGGTGATCCAAGGGCGCGCAGAAGACGGAGTATTCCGGCTCTTGCAGGATGAGACCGGTTTCGACGGTGTGAACGCGGAAGCCGTAGGGGATGCGCGTCTCGCTGTAGCGCAACACGGCCTTCAGGTACTCTTCCAGGCCCGGCGGGCCGTAGATATCGATGTGCTCAGGGGTGCTGCCCAAGCCACAGGAGGCCAACAGCCCCGGCAGGCCGTAGATGTGATCCCCGTGCATGTGGGTGATGAAAATGCGGCGCAACTGGCTGGGGCGCAGCTCATCTAGGCGCAGCAACTGGTGCTGGGTGCCCTCGCCGCAATCGAACAGCCACCATTCCGACCGCTGGGGAAACTGCACCGCCACCCCAGAGACATTGCGCTGGCGGGTGGGCATGCCGGAGCTGGTGCCCAAAAAGGTGATCCGAATGGCGTTGGGATCTGTCACAGGGGCAAGACCTCAGGGATTGGGATCCCTAGCTTACCAACTGCTCCCGCTGGCCGAGAAAAAACCCTTGATAGGATGGGGAGTAGAACGTACCCTTGAGCCTTCTCGTCATGATCACCCTGACCGATAGCGCCATCCAAGAGTTGAAGCGCCTGCGCAGCAAGTACGAAAAAGAGGGATCCCAGCCCATCCTGCGTCTAGGGGTCAAGCCGAGCGGCTGCTCTGGCCTCTCTTATGTGATGAACTTCGAGTCTCAGGCCAACCCTGACGATCACACCTTCGACTTTGGGGATATCCAGGTGGCGGTGGATCCCTTGAGTATGACCTTGATCAGCGGCACCACCGTCGACTTTTCCGAGGATCTGCTGGGGGGCGGTTTCCGCTTCAGGAACCCCAATGCAATAGCTAGCTGTGGGTGTGGCACCTCCTTTGCCACTGCTGAGACTGCTGCTGTCGTTGGTCACTAAAGTCTCAATCGCTGCCTGATACATTTACGCTGAACACTGCTGAACATCACTGTTCAACTATGCAGCGATAGCATTCTGTTTGTTTCCATTCGCGTTAGCGGGACGGAGTCCAAACAGAATGGCGGTATCCCGCAAAGCTTTGAGTAGAATACCCAAAGCGCAGTTTCCGTGTCGTCTTACTACCAATTTTCTGCTTTGCTTTGGCTACCCTGTTGGCAGACTCGAAAGTAAACAGAAAGATCAACTGGTAGTAATCCGTACTGAACATATTATACATTATTTTCAGTATAGTTGAGCTTATTATTGACTAGAGTCATGCTCCCACCCGCCTTTGGGCGTCAACGGTTGGAGGGCTCTAGGCTGGGCAGCCAAAGGACAAACCAAGTCCATCCGTTCTGGCTGGTGACCCGGATTTGGCCCTGCAGATACTCCACCCAATGCTTCACCAAGGCCAGTCCAAGGCCGCTGCCCGGCTGCGCCCAGGGATCCTCAGAGGGCACACGGTAAAAGCGTTCGAAAAGGTGGGGCAGGTGGTCAGGCTCGATTTGGGCGGTATTGCCGACTCTTAACTCAACCCCACCGGGAAAGGCTTGCACCTCCAAGCGGAGGGTTCCGCCCGGCTGGGTAAACTTGCAGGCATTTTCCAGCAGTTCCTTCAGGATCAGGGTTAGCTGCTGCGGGTAGCTGTAGAGCACTGCCGGGAATGAGGTCGGCTCTGCCATCTCCAGCTTCAGTTGCCGAGCCTGAGCCCGTTCTCGCACCCCGTCGAGCAGGCTTGTGCAAAGGCTGTGGAGATCGATGGCGGCAGCCGCAGAGCTCAACTCTTTGGCTTCCAGGCCCTGCAGATCCAGCAATCTGTTGATTAGCTCGATTTCAGCTTGACATTCTTCCAGGGCAATGCGGTGGTATTGGCACTGCTTCTCGTTGAGAGGAGTGCGGCCCAACAGTTCCAGGGCCAGCTTGATCTTGGTGAGGGGAGTGCGCAGCTCGTGGGAAACGCTGGCCAGAAAGCTATCCTTGAGGCGGTTGAGCTGCTGCAGATCCTGCACCTGGCAGGCCAGCTGGGCGGTACGTTCCTGCACTTTGGCTTCTAGGGCTTGGTTGAGTTCCCGCAGGTGGCGTTGGGCTTGGCTGGCCTGGATCAGGTGGCGGATGCGCCGCTTCAAAACCGACCAGCGAATGGGTTTGGAAATGTAATCGCTGGCCCCGGCAGCAAAGGCTTCATCCACGCAGGACTCATCTTCCAGCGCCGTGACGATGAGAATGGGCAGATCCGAGTTTTGAGCATGGAGGCGGCGACAGCACTCAAACCCATCCAAATCTGGCATGACCGCATCCAGCAAGACCATATCCACTGAGTGTTGAGCGGCTAGCTGCAGACAGACTTCGCCGCTGCTGGCTTCCAGGACTTGGTAGCCTTCTCGCTCAAGTGCATAGCAAACCAAGAGCCGCTGGCTGCGCTCATCGTCCACCACCAACACCAACGGCTTCTTTTCAGGCGAGGGGGATCCCGGCTGTGCCCCGGGAAGAGGGCCTACCGGCGACGAGCCGGCTGGAGGATGGGGATTAGGCCTCAGCATAGGCATTGAGAGGAGAGGGAGAAAGGCTCTGCACTCAGGAGGAGAGACTGAGGGTAACTTGCCGATATGCCACCTCCAGCTTCTGCAGGGCTTGCTCTATAGTATCCCATTTTACAGAACTGGCTGGCTCGGCATGAACCAGCTTTTCCAACTGCTGACACAGCTCGGCCAGACGTTTGGCGCCCAGGGTGCTGCTGCCGCCTTTGAGGCGGTGGGCCAACCGAGCAATGGCTTGGGGATCCCGCTGCTCCAGGGCCTGCCGCAGGGATCCCAATAGAGCTTCGCTGTCCTGCCGGTAGGTTTGGATCATCTCCTGCCAGGCTTCTGGAGAGCTGAAGACTGCCCGCATCTGGGCGAGGATAACGGGGTCGAGGGGCGGATCCTCTTCTTGGCTGGCCGGGATGGGAAGGGGAAGGGATCCCTGAAGAACCCGGACTAGGGCGGCTGGCTCCAAGGGTTTGGTGAGGTAGCCATCCACCCCGGCAGCTTCGGCGGCAGCACGGCCTTCCGAAAACACATTCGCCGTGAGGACGACAATGCGAGGCTGGCGCTCAGGGGGCAGTTCAGCGCGGATGCGACGGGTGGCCGCAAGACCATCCAGCTCCGGCATTTGCATATCCATCAACACCAGATCGTAGGGTCGCAGGCGCAGAGCTTGGACGGCTTCTAGGCCGTTGCCGACAATATCGGGCCGGTAGCCCAATCGCTCCAGCATGAGGCGAATCACCTTCTGGTTAACCGGGTTATCCTCTGCCACCAGGATCTGAAGCGGGTAGCGGCTGGCCAGGGTCGCGTCCCAAATGGAGGGAGGAGCGGCGGGAGAGGAAAATAAGGAAGAAGGAGCTTTTTCTCCCACCAGCTCCAGCAGCAGCTTCCGCAGTTGGGAGGCTTTGACCGGCTTGGCCAAAGTGGGGAGAGGGTCTGCTGTGGAGATGAAGTTGCGCCCCGTCAGCACTATGGGCAACAGGCGGGGTTGCGCTTTCCGCAGGTCAGCCGCCAGGGTCAAGCCATCCCGGTCTGGCAGGGTGGCATCCAGAAGGGCCAGGTCAAAAGGACGAGTTCTAACTGCAGCCTGGGCTTCTGCCGCCAAGGCACAACAGGTTACCTCCATGCCCCAAGCGCTCAGCAGTCGGGATAGCAACTGCCGTTGACTGGCGTTGTCTTCCACCAGCAAAACCTGCTTGCCGGCCAAGCACGGATCCGGTGCGGCGGTTGGCAACAGCTCCTGGTCTGGCCTCTTTAGGGGGATGCGAAAGCGAAAAGTGGATCCCTGGCCCGGCTGACTTTCCACCCCGATTGCTCCCCCCATGAGCTGGCAGAGACGCTGGCTGATGGCCAAGCCCAGGCCGGTGCCCCCAAACTGGCGGCTGATGGAGCTATCCACCTGGCTGAAGGGCTTGAAGAGGCGATCCAATTTTTCGGGGGGAATGCCAATGCCTGTATCCCGCACCTGAACGTTGACCCATTGCTTTTCAGGATCCCTCTCCCCGGCCTCGACGGTCACCACCACCTCTCCCTGGGGGGTGAACTTGATGGCGTTGCTGAGCAGATTGGCCAGGATTTGGCGCAGCCGGTTGGGATCCCCTATCAAGGTTGGCGGCAGGTTGGGATCCACCCAAGCCACCAGTTCCAGATCCTTGCTCTGGGCTTGGGCTGCCATCAGATCCAGCAGCTCTTCCACCAACTGCGGCAAGGAAAAGGGTATTTCCTCCAGTTCCAGTTTTTGGGACTCAATCTTGGAGAAATCGAGGATGTCGTTGATTAGGTTCAGCAGCACCTCGCCTCCATAGCGGATGGTCTGTACCCAATCCTGCTGCTGCGGATCCAAGGAGGTGTCCAGGAGTAGACTGGTCATCCCCAAAATGGCGTTGATGGGGGTGCGGATCTCGTGGCTGATGGTGGCCAGGAACTCGCTCTTGGCGCGGCTGGCGGCTTCGGCAGCTTCCTTGGCTGCTTTCATCTGCTCTTCTGCCAGCTTGGCTAGGGTGATATCCCGCCCGGCGGCGTAGACCAGGGATCCGGCCAAAGAGGCTCGCCACTCGATGAAACGATAGCTGCCGCCCTGGGTGCGGTAGCGGTTGACAAAGTGATCCAGCCGTTTCTCTTCGACAAGCTGCTGCATGGCCGCCTGCGTGGCGGGGAGGTCGTCCGGATGAACCCACTCCAAAAAGGGTCGGCTCTGCAGCTCCTGCAGGGAATAGCCCAGGGTGGTCTCCCAGGCGCGGTTGAGACGGCGAAAGTACCCTTGGGCATCGGCAATGCAGAGCAAATCCAGAGCCACCGAGAAAAACTGCTCCAGCTCCGCTTCTGCCGACTTGCGGGCAGTGATGTCCACCGCGGTAAACACCCAACACGGGATCCCGCGCAAGACAAGGGGCTGCACAAACACGTCTTCCCAGACAACTCGGCCATCCTGCCGCTGCCATTGCCACTCAAAGCGGGCGGATCCCTGCTGGCGGGCTTGCTCCAAGTAGGACTGCAGCGAGAACTCCCCGCCCCGAAGAGCCTGGCGATAGGGAGACTGCTCGGAAGCGTCGAAGGCTCGCAGCTCCTCCAGGCTGGAGAAGCCATAGGCCGAAATGGCTTGGGAGTTGGCCTCCAGGATCTCGCCGGTCTCGGCATGGCGGATGAGGATGGCCACAGCGGCATTCTCAAACAGCGCCCGGAACTTCTGCTCGCTTTCCTGGACGGCCTGCTGGGATCGCACCCTGTCGGTTACATCGCGGACGATCACCACCACCTCTTGGGGGTTGAGGGGCACAATGCGCACCTCTTCGTGGCGGGTCTCCCCTTCAATCTCGATGCTTTGGTCGTAGCGCTGCCGCGTCTGGGTAGCTATAGCCTGCTGAACAAAGAAAAGCCGCCGCTCGGCCAATTCCGCTGGCAGGACCTCTTGGAGGGATCGGCCCACGTAGGTGTCGGGTGAGCCATAGGGAAGAACCTCGCCCCCCGAGACAAAGCTCAAGCAAATGCCCTGGCTGTCCAGGCGAAAGATCAAGTCGGGAATGGCTTCTAGAATGGCTCGCTGCAGCTGTTCAGCGGCTTTCAAGGCCAGCTCCGCCTGCTTGGCTTCTGTAATATCCCGCACGATTGCCAGGACTTCCTGGCTGTTGAGAGGGACAATGCGGGCCTCTTCGTAGCGTACCTCCCCTTGAACTTCAATGCTGTACTCGTAGCGCTGTTGGGTTTGGGTGGCCAGGGCTTGCTGAACATAGAAAAGCCGCTGCTCGGCCAGCGCTGGCGGCAGAATCTCCTGGAGGGATCGACCTAAGTGGCGCTCTGCTGGGCAGTAAAGATGGACATCGCCTCCGGGAATAGAGCTCAGGCAGATGCCCTGGCTATTCAGGCGAAGGATGAGGTCGGGGATGGCTTGGAGAATGGCCCGCTGGGTGGCTTCCATTTCTCTAAGGGCCAACTCCGCCTGTTTCCGCTCGGTGATATCCCGCACCAAAACGTAGACCCTATCTCTGCCATGGGCAACGACGCAAGCCTTCTGATAGCGGCGGATTGCCGGCTCAGACTCGTTTGCGGCAGCGGCGGGGAGCACCATTTCGTACTCCAGATACTGTGGCGTTTGGGTGGACAGGGCCCGCCCTGCTAAAAGCTGATACTGCTCTCCGAAAGAGCTGGGAAACACGTCTTGGGCGCGGCGACCCACGTAAAACTCAGGCGGATGTCGGGTGGGAACGTAAGGGGAAGGCTTGCAATGAAGAATGACTCCCTCGGCGCTGAGCTCAAAAATCAAGTCGGGAATGGCCTCGTAGAGGGCGCGGTAGCGAGACTCGCTTTCCTGTAGAGCCCGCTCCATCTTGACCCGCTCGCTGATGTCGCGGCTGGTGATGAGGATCCCGTCTCCCACCGGCACCACTTGGTGATGGATCCAACTGGCCTTCAAGCCCGGCTGCCCCGAAATGGGGAACTCCTCTTCCAGAGGAATGCCGGTTTCCACCACTCGCTTGTATTTCTCAAAAAAGCCCCCCCAGCGGTTGATGGGCAGCAGCTCGCACAGCCGCTGGCCGATGATCTGCCGGCGCTGGAGGGAAATGAGCTCTTCCCCCTTGGCGTTGACATCCACAAAGACAAAGTCGATGATCTCGCGGGTAACGGGATCCCGCACCGCCTCCAGCAGGTAAATAGCATCCAAGCTGGCTTCCAAGGCTGCCCGAAAACGAGCCTCTGGGCTGGGGGTGCCTCTAGGAGGTTGGAAGGGAAATCTTCGAGAAAGGGATCCCAGGATCCCTCTGAAGACAGAAAGCGGCTGACTTTCCCCCAGGCTGACGCCAAGCAGCAGGAGAGCCAAGAAGAGGGATCCCAGCAGCCAAAAGGCAAGGCCAGAGGGATCCACCAGGCCCACCGTTTTCCCTACCGCCCATAGCTCTCTGTGCATAGAACCCAGAGATTCCTGCCCCCTTTCCACAGTATCCCAGCAAGTTTTTCCAGCTTATCCTGCAGGTCAAAAGAGGAAGCTCAGCCAACTTGCGGAAATGGCCTCTATGCAATGGGCAGGATTCCTCGAGAGTGGCTTTTTGGGGAAATGAGTCTTGGCTCAAAGCTTTGTTTCTGGGTGCAGTAGGGAGAGAGACTCTTTATTGTGAAGATGCTTTATTGTGAAAAATAATTGTGAAGATTCAGCGGGATCCCTGGCGCCAGCGGCGGTAGAGTTTTTCCAGATCCACCCAGACCATCACCACCGTGCTAAAGCCCAGGCAAATGAGCAGTTCTGGAAGGGTCAACTCTTCTGTCCCGAAAAAGTTGCGCAGGAAGGGCACATAGAGCAGGGCCAACTGCAACAGCAAAGTGGCCAACACAGCCCCCAGCAGGTAGGGGTTGGAAAAGGGGTTCATCTCGAGGGTCAGCTTGTCGTTGGAGCGGGCTGCCAGGGCATGGCCCATCTGGGCAATGCACAGGGTGGTGAAGACCATCGTGCGCCAGTGGGGGATATAGGCTTCCACGATGGCCATCATCAGGATCGTGGAGATGGCAAAGACCACACCGATGCGCACCATGTAGGCACCGAGCCCTTGGGCAAAGATGCTCTCTTTGGGGTTGAAGGGGGGGCGCTGCATCACCCCTGGTTCTGCTGGCTCCATCGCCAAGGCCAGGGCGGGCAGGCCGTCGGTTACCAGGTTCATCCACAGGATCTGCAGGGGCGTCAGTGGCACGTCCTCTAGGCCCAAGATAGGGGCAGCAGCCACCGTCAACACCTCGCCGATGTTGCTGCCCAGGATGTATTTCACGAAACGGCGGATGTTGCTGTAGACCACCCGCCCTTCTTCAATGGCCGCCACGATGGTGGCGAAGTTGTCGTCCAGCAGCACCATGTCGCTGGCCTCTTTGCTCACATCGGTGCCCGTGATGCCCATGGCGATGCCAATATCCGCTTGGCGCAGGGCAGGGGCGTCGTTGACCCCATCCCCGGTCATGGCCACAAACTCGTTTTGCTTTTGCAGGGCTTGCACAATGCGCAGCTTGTGTTCGGGGGCGACGCGGGCATAGACCCTGACGGTTTGTACCGTTTGCAGCAGCTCCTCGAAACTCAAGCGGGAGAGGGTACGCCCGTCAATCGCCTGATCCTCCGACTCGAGAATGCCCAGCTGGCGGGCAATGGCAACAGCTGTCAGTTGGTGGTCGCCGGTAATCATCAACGTGCGGATCCCAGCTTCTCGGCAGCGGGCCACGGCCTCTCGTGCCTCTGGTCGCGGAGCATCGTGCATCCCCATCAGGCCCAGCCAAACCAGGTTGTGCTCCACCTCTTCCCCGTTGTCCGGGATCCGCTCTAGCCTCTGGGTGGCTACCCCCAGAACCCGGATACCTTGGGCGGCCAGGCGGTTATTGGTGCCGAGGATGGCCTGGCGATCGGTTTCCGACAGTTCCTGCCAAGTGCCCCCTTTCTGGATGCGATCACACCGCTCCAGCACCAGCTCTGGGGATCCCTTGGTGTAGACGCAGTAGCCGCCGTTTTCTTGGATCACCACGCTCATGCGCTTGCGTTCTGAGCTGAAGGGGAGCTCCTGCACCCGTGGGTAGCGCTCCTGTAAAGAGCCTTTGTGGAGGTTGGCCTTGGCGGCTGCCACCAGCAGGGCGGCCTCGGTGGGATCCCCCAGGATGGACCAGGTGGGCGTTGAAGGGGGAGAAGAAACTGCAGACCGTGGGTTGCGACCGGCAACGGGTTGGAGGCTGGCCTGCAACAGGGCATCGTTGCAGAACACCACGGCCCGCAAGATGGCCTGCAGATCCGGGGCGCTCCCGGGATCTACGGGCTGGCCGCCGCAGTAGAAGGATCCCTTGGGAATGTAACCGGTGCCGCTGACGTGGTAATGGCGGTCGGGGGTAATGATGTCGGTTACCACCATTTTGTTTTCCGTGAGGGTGCCGGTTTTGTCGGAGCAGATGGTGGTCACGGATCCCAGGGTCTCTACTGCCGGCAGGCGGCGGATGAGGGCGTGGCGGCGCACCATGCGTTGGGTGCCAATAGCCAGGGTGACAGTGATCACCGCAGGCAGCCCCTCTGGTACCACGGCCACGGCCATGCTCAAGGAAGTTTCCAAAAGCGAGGTAAAGGGGGCCATGCTCCCGGCTTGCAGCAGCCCTATCCCCACCACCAGGGCCACCAAAGCCAGGGATCCCGACACCAGCACATTGCCCAGTTGGCTCATGCGCCGCTGCAGGGGAGTGGGCTCGTTTTCCACCGTTTGCAGCAGCTTCGCCACCTTGCCCAGCTCCGTGTTCATGCCGGTGGCAGTAACCAAGAGGATCCCTCGCCCCTGAATCACTTCGGTGCCCATGAAGGCCATGTTGCGCCGTTCCCCCAGCTCGATGTCCGGCGGGAGGACGCAGTCTGCCTGTTTGGTTACAGGGGTGGCTTCTCCGGTCAAAGCTGCTTCCCGCACCTGCAGGTTCACGGCCTCGGCCAAGCGCCCATCGGCTGGGATCTGTACCCCAGCTTCCAGCAGCACGCGATCCCCCGGCACCAGTTGGCTGGCTGGAACTTCTTGCCACAGGCCATCCCGCTCCACCCGCACAGTAGGGGAGGCCAGTTTTTTCAGGGCCGCCAGCGCTTTTTCCGCCCGACTTTCTTGCAAATAGCCCAGGCCACCGTTAAGGCCAACGATCAACAAAATGGCCAGGGCATCTTTGGGAAACTCGCCTTCTTGCAAGTCCAAAGTGGCTGAGATCGCCGCTACGGCGATCAGCATCAGCAGCATGATGTTGCGGAATTGATCCAGCAGGACTTGCCAGGAGCTACGGCCAGAAGTGGTGATCAGCTCATTGGGGCCATATTGCCGCTGCCTCTGGATCACCTGCTGAGTGGTGAGGCCACGATCGGGATCGGTCTGCAACTTCTGGATGGCAGCGGCGAGGGTGAGGCTATGCCAGGCAGGAACAGAAGCAAGGGGGGATCCGTCCGGTGGGATCATCGCGACCACTCGAGGGTTCTTGCCGCATTTTGACATACTCCCCGCCCTCGAGGGGGAGGATTCTTGTCATCTCCCCAGTTGTTCGGGCCATAGCTCTTCTGGCGCCAGCGGCTGGGATCATCTTCAGCTAGAAATCGCAGGAGCCCCGCACTGTACCCGTAGGGTCAGTGTCGGGAGGAATGCGGAAGTTATGATAGAACCATGACCCAAGTCCTGACTGTAGCTTGCAAACTCAAGGTGTCCCAGTCGCAAGCCGCCAAATTGGACGCGACAATGGATGCCTTTGTGCAGGCGTTGAACTGGGTCAACCAAAACACACCAGAAAAAGTAGTCAACGCAGTCAAACTCCAATCCCTTTGCTATTACCAGATTCGCGCTCGGTTTGGCTTGTCCAGTAATCTGGCCCAGCAGGTCTGCAGACGGGTGGCCGGCGCCCGCAAAGTGGCGAGACAGCGCAACCGTCCAGTTAAAGAGTTCAAGCGTAGGTTCGTTACCTATGATGCACGTATCTTCTCGTTTCGCGAGAAAGACTGGACAGTGTCGCTTGCCACGGTTGATGGAAGAGAACACTTTGAGCTAGCCATTGGCAACTACCAGAGGGGAATGCTGGCTGGCTCTAACCCCAAATCGGCCACCCTAGTCCAGCGGAAGGACGGCTCCTACTCCATCCAGATTTGTGTCGAGGCAGAGCCCCCCAAGCAACAGAACACCGACAAGGTGATTGGTGTTGACCTGGGACGGCGAGACATTGCCCATACCTCCGAAGGAGACAACTGGAATGGACAGCAGCTGAACAAAGTCCGAGATCACTACTGTCGGTTAAGAGCGTCTCTTCAGCGCAAGGCCAGTAAGGGCACCCGCAGTTGCAGGCGGCGATGCCGTCAACTGCTGCAACGGCTGTCTGGCAAAGAGAGACGCTTTCAAGCTTGGGTGAACCACAGTATCGCTAAGCGCATCGTTAAAGCAGCTCAATCTCTTTCTGCC
This sequence comes from Thermostichus sp. MS-CIW-40, assembly GCF_054058315.1. Taxonomy (NCBI): domain Bacteria; kingdom Bacillati; phylum Cyanobacteriota; class Cyanophyceae; order Thermostichales; family Thermostichaceae; genus Thermostichus; species Thermostichus sp. MS-CIW-40. Next base: position 4,910 of record NZ_JBSSAC010000019.1, on the reverse strand, counting down.
TGCATTGCAATTGAGGACTTGAGCGGCATCCGGGGGCGTACCAACCGGCAGCCCCGCAGTCGTGAGGAGCGGCGGCGTAGCAATAGCTGGGCGTTCTACCAGCTGCGGCGGTTTATCGAATACAAGGCTGTGAGGGCGGGTGTCAAGGTGGTAGCTGTCCCTGCGGCCTATACCTCGCAGATCTGCCACAAGTGCCTGCATATTCATCCCGACTCCGCTCAATCCTATCGCAAGGGTAAGCAGTTCAAATGCGGGCACTGCGGTTGGGAAGGGGATGCGGATTTTAACGGTGCGAAGGTGATTGCGCTTTTGGGGGCTGCCGTAAACCAGCCTAGAGGTTCGTGGCTGGCTTGCCAACTGCAGGGCTACCAAAAGCCCGCCCTGTACTGCGAAGTAGTCAGGGTCGGGTAGTTTACAGCGCCAAGCCCACGACGAGGATCGAACTCGTGACCTCCCCCTTACCAAGGGGGTGCTCTACCACTGAGCCACGTGGGCAAAGCCGATGGTGGGCCGAGTTGGATTCGAACCAACGTAGGCGTAAGCCAGCGGATTTACAGTCCGCCCCCTTTAACCCCTCGGGCATCGACCCGTTGACACCGGTCTTTCATCATAGCAGAAGGTGTTGCGTAAGTCAGACACACTCCCACTGTGCCAATTGTCAGCCATCTCAAAACCGAGGAGTCAGAGTCGAAGCGGAACGAGGCAGCCCCAGAGCTGGGTATAAAGGGATCGGGTTAGGGCTGGGCACTTTTCAAGACAAACTGAATAAGGAACTTGATATCGTTTAAGACAGTTTTCTGACTCCTGACCATGATTTCGACCCTCGGCACTCCCACCCATCCAGAGCAGACCCTTTCCCCCAACCAGTCTTTGCGCCCCTTGACCAGCCGTATCAACAGCCGGGGGCACTTGGAAATTGGGGGGTGCGACGTGGTGGAGCTGGTGCGCCAGTTTGGATCCCCTCTCTACATCCTGGACGAATGGACGCTGCGCCGCGCCTGCCAGCTTTACCGTGACACCTGGGCCCGCTGCTACGCCGGGGGATCCCGGGTTTTGTACGCCACGAAAGCCTGGAATTGCCTGGCCATCTGTGCATTGGCGCTGCAAGAAGGGCTGGGGTTGGATGTGGCTTCTGGCGGGGAGCTGTACACGGCCCTGCAGGCGGGGGCCAAAGGTGAAGATCTCTATCTGCACGGCAACGCCAAGTCTCTCGACGAGCTGAACTTGGCCCTGGAGACGGGCTGTACTTTGGTGGTCGATAGCCTGTACGAACTGCAGCAGGTGTCGGCCCTGACCACGCCCGCACGGCCAGCGCGGCTGCTCCTGCGGGTTAACCCTGGTATTGACGTCCACACCCACGAGTACATCCGCACCGGACAAACCGACAGCAAATTCGGCATCGGCCAATGGCAACTGCCGGAGGTGTTTGACTTTTTGGCAGCCCATCCCCAACTGCAGTGCGTTGGGCTCCATGCCCACATTGGGTCACAGATTTTTGATCTACAGGGCCACCGAGACCTGGCGGGGGTGCTGGCCCAGATCTGGCGGCAAGGGCTGGGCAGAGGGTTGCCCCTACAAGAGCTGAATGTGGGTGGGGGCCTGGGGATCCGCTATGTCGAATCCGATGATCCCCCCTCCATCCCGGAGTGGGTGGAAACTGTGGCAACGGCGGTGCAACAAGCCTTTGCCCAGTCCGGGATCCCTTTGCCCAAGGTGCTCTGCGAGCCTGGACGATCTGTGATTGGGCCGGCTGCCGTGACCGCCTACACCCTGGGAGGGCAAAAGCGGATCCCTCCCAGCGATGACCTGCCCCAGGGACGCACCTACATCACCATCGACGGTGGTATGTCCGACAACCCGCGCCCGATCACCTATCAAGCCCGCTATACCGCCCTTCTGGCCAACCGACCAGAGGCAGAGGCCACGCAGCGGGTAACGGTGGCCGGCAAACACTGCGAGTCGGGGGATGTGCTGTTGAAGGATGTGCTTCTGCCCGCCCCAATGGCAGGAGAAGTGTTGGTGGTTTTGGCGACGGGGGCCTACAACTACAGCATGGCTTCCAATTACAATCGCTTCCCTCGGCCAGCCGCGGTGCTGGTCAACGAGGGAGAGGCCCAGTTGATTGTGCGGCGAGAAACTTATGCCGACTTAATCCGTCAAGATGTCTTGCCAGAGCGGTTGCTGCGTTGAAGGGGAAGTTTGCCCATACCCATCTGGTCAGTAGAGGCACAGCCTTTCCTGGCAGCGCCGACCGCAGCCAACGCACCTCATGCGAGAAAGACTGGAAGACAGCCAGGAGGTGAGTGGTAGGCTGGTCTGGGGGCCGCAGTCCAACAGGGGTTCTGAGGTGCAGAACGGCACCAGGCAGAAGGTCCGCAATGAGGGGAGCGTGAACGGGGTTTTTCGCCATGCTGGCGGCCTTATGGGCTTGGCTACAGCAGTTTAACTTTCTCAGCCTCTTGGACTGGGCTCTGGCTGTCTTTCTGTTGGCTTTGGCTCTCTACTACACCCGCGAAAGTCGTGCTGGGGTGCTGGTGAGGGGATTTATAGTGCTGCTGGTGCTGTACCTGGCCACAGCCTCTCTCCCCTTGGTTCACCTGATCTTGGATCGCCTGCTCCTGGGCGCAGCCGTAGCCATGGGCGTGCTCTTTCAACCGGAGTTTCGGCGGCTGCTGGAGCAATTGGCAAGAGCCATCCGCATGGAGTGGCCGAGCAACGCAGGCGATGACGAGGAGGATCCTGAGGAAGATTTGGTGGAAGAACTGGTGCAAGCAGTGCGAGAACTTTCCCAAAACCGCACAGGAGCGCTGATTGTGATCGAGCCGGAGCAACCAATTGACTCGCGGGTGTTTACCGACAAAGGAGTACCTCTGCAGGCGCGGGTGTCGCGGGAGATCCTGCAGACCATTTTCCAGACTTCAACTTTGTTGCATGATGGGGCTGTGGTCATCCATCGGGATCGCATTCGCGCAGCGGGGGTCATCCTACCGGTTTCGGAGCGGGCCGCCTCTCGGCAACTGGGCACACGGCACCGTGCTGCGATGGGGATCACAGAGCAGACCAATTGCTTGTGTATTGTGGTCTCAGAAGAAACGGGATCCATTTCCCTGGCGGAGGGTGGGCGCATCGAGCGGCCTCTGACCAGTGCCAAGTTACACGAGCTGCTGGTACAGCGGTTGCGCAATCCCCGCGATGCCAAAAAACGAGATGCTCCGCTAAAGGGATTGTGGGCCTACCCCTGGTTTCGCAATGGGCCGCTGCGCTGGTGGGGATCCCTCTCCGATCTAACTAAACTCTTTCGCAAACCTGAGAAAACCCTCCCCGAAGACTGAATCTCCATGACCCTTTCTCCTGCCCATCTTCTGCAGTTGCCTGCCGACCTAGATCCGCAGTTGTTGCCCCGCCATGTGGCGGTGGTGATGGATGGCAACGGGCGTTGGGCGCAAAAACGGGGCTTACCCCGCAGTGTTGGGCATCAGCGAGGGGTAGCGGCCCTGAAGGAGCTGCTGCGCTGTTGCAATGATTGGGGGATCCCAGCCCTTACCGCCTATGCCTTCTCCACCGAGAACTGGGGCCGGGCCCGCGAGGAGGTGGATTTTCTCATGACTTTGTTCGAGCAGGTGCTGTGGCAGGAATTGGGGGAAATGGTGCAGCAGGGGGTGCGCATCCAGTTTGCCGGCCAGTTGTCGGCTCTGCCCCACTCTCTGCAGGAAACCATCGTGCATGCGGTGGCCTGCACCCAGCACAACAAGGGCATTTGCCTGACGGTGGCCCTCAACTACGGGGGACGACAGGAGATCCTACAAGCCTGCCGCTCCATTGCCACCTTGGTGCAGCAGGGGCTGCTGCAGCCGGATCAGATTGACGAGGCCCTCTTTTCCCAATTTCTCTACACCACCGGCTTATCGGATCCTGATCTGCTGATCCGTACCAGCGGCGAGATGCGCATCAGCAACTTCCTGCTCTGGCAGATGGCCTACACCGAGCAGTATTTCACCCCCATCCTCTGGCCGGATTTCGACCGAGCCGCTTTTCACCAAGCCTTGCTTAGCTATCAGTCGCGGCAGCGGCGGTTTGGCAGGTGAGGATGATCCCTGGTTGGATATCCGTTGCCAACCGGCAGCTAGCGCAGAAAGCTGGTCACCAACCACATCACCGTAAACGTGATCCCCACCAACAGCGCACCAGGAGCATCGCCACCGGTGAGAGGAAGGGCAATGCCGTAGGCCAACATCAGCCCCAGGCTCAGGCCCGCCAGGGCCAAGAGAAAAGCGCGAATGAAGCGGCGCTCTTTGCGGTACAGGAAATAGATACAAGCCATCAGCCCCAAGGCCAGTTGCAGCGAGGGGTACTCATCGGGAGCCAGGATAACCCAACCCCCCAGCCCACCCAGCAGCGCCGCAGGCCAGAGGGCATCGGCGGTAGAGGGGGTATCCAACCAGCGGCTGACCCAGGGGGGATTTTGGGCAGCAGGGCGAGGCAAACTCAGCTCCGGCTCAGGATGGGCAGCCCGTTGTTCGGCGTAGCGAATGCGATCGGGAACGGCGATTTTGCCCTCTTTGCGCAGGCGCAGGCGCTGCATCAGGATGGCATCGTAGGCTTGCTCCACCCGCTCTTGCTGCTGTTCATCGGCGCCCAAGCTGGCCAGGAGCCGAGCCCGCGCCGATTGAATCTCTTCAAAAGAGGCTTCTTCGCTAATTCCCAACACCTGATACGGACTCATCTCAGCCATAGCGACCAGCCCTGTAACTCTTTATCACCTTAACCCAGCCTGCCCGACCTTCGATCCGGCTACGTAAACTACCCGACACCCGCGCTATGCGCAGGGTGCGGGCTTTATCCCAATCCCTAGCGGCCCCAGAGGACAGCTAAGTTTCGGAATTTCAGGCGAGTTTACAGTCGCCCCAAGG